>CAIJLV010000121.1 GCA_903821635.1 uncultured Verrucomicrobiota bacterium
AATCAGCAAGTGGTTTTTTAGGGATCCTTCAATTCAGACTGGGTCTTACCGCAAATCGACCCTTAAAATGATCGCGTCCGATTTCGATCACCTGATCGCCCTATTGCCATGAGTTCATTGCCTACCTTAAGCGACCGATCCCGTTGGTTTTGGCTTAGCCTCATCATCGTGCTGCTGCTGGCCATGACCCTTGGCCTTGGCTATCGCCCCGCCCAGCGTTGGGTCGTGAATCGCCGGGCACACACGTTGGCAGCGGAAGCTCAGCGGGCGATCGACGAACGACTATGGCTGCCCAGTGCCGAGAAAATCCGAACGGCCCTGCTCCTGGCACCGGCGAATGCCGAGGTGCTGCGGGTCACCGCGCGTTTTTTGTCGTTGAACGGCCAAGGGCGGGCGCTGGCGTATTGGGAACAACTGGTCGCCACCGGTCGGGCCACGTCCGCTGATCGCCAAGCCATGGTTCGATTGGCTCTTGCCATTTCTCGGCTGGATATAGCTCAAACCGGTCTTAATGAGCTGCTATCCCTCGATGCCAATGATCCGGTCACCCAAGAACTGGCGCTGGAACAGTTGCTGGCGCTAAGTAATTGGCGCGCGGCCGTGGCCGGTTCACGGATCGCGCTCCAAACCCGTCCGACGGCACCGGAGTTCGAAGGAATCCTCGCACGGTCGCTTTTAGCCTCGGGCCAGCCTGCGGCTTTAGCGGAAGCGCTTCCAATCCTGCGCCGCTTGGCCACCAACGCGCACCCTAGCGCGCTCGAAGCTTTGCGAGCATTGCAAATGATCGAAACCCTGCCCTCCGACGAGCTCCTCCACGCCGCCGAGCTTCTTCTGGGCAACCCCGCCGCTTCCATCGCCGACAAGTTAGCCGCCTACGATACCCAGTGGCGGCTCTCGCCCGCTCGGCGGGCGCAGATCCAAGCCCTCATCCCCACGCTACTCACGCCGGAAAACGACGAAGACGATCTCGTGGCGGTGGTGCAATGGCTGCGGGCGCACGAGGCCTCCGATCACGCCGACCTGTTGGTGCCCGCCGCGGCCAGTGCTCGCAGCGAAGCCCTATTTTTGGCGCGGATTGAGTTGTTGGCTGACCAGCAAAAGTGGGACGAAGCGGCGGCGTTGATCAACACCGTGTCCCCTTCGATCACCACGGAAGTCGTCGCGTGCGCCCTCGCCCACTTAGCCGCCACACGCGGCCGCTCAGCGGAGGTGGGAACCCATTTGCGAACCGCCTTGGAGGCCGCCGGCTCCCGCTGGTCACGGGTCAAATTTATCGCCACCTATGCCCGCCAAGTTGGCCAACCAGCCATCGCCTTGGAGGCTTGGGAGCGACTACTCGTCGACCTCCGCTACAGTTACGCGGCCGCCAACCAAGTGCTCGCCTCCCTGCCGGACAAGTCGTTCGTGGAGTCCGAGCGAAAAGCCTATCGGACACTGGTCCAACTACAACCCAACGACCCAGAATTAGCGGCACAAGATGCCTATCTGGACCTGTTGTGCAACGAGCGGATCGACCAAGCCCTGCTGACTTTTCAAAAACTCTTCGCCCAACATCCCGACTCGACCAGTTTGGGAATTGGCATTGCGTTCGCCAAATTCCGCTTAGGCAAGGCGGAGGAAGCCTTGACGACCCTTGAAAATCTGAAAATCGATTGGGCGGTTCAGGAACCGCATCGTCTAGCTATTCACGCTGCGGTTTTGGCCGCCAACCATCAACTGACGGATGCCCGAGCGCTCGCCGGGCCGATTGCGCTGAACCAACTGCGACCCCAAGAACAGAAATTGATCAAGGAGTTGCAACTGCCCCGGTGAACAAGCGCGGAGACTTTCAGCCCGTGCGCTCGGGCGTGGTAGTAGCCCAACCCGAGGTCGTGCTGCCCTTGGATTATTTATGATGCTGATCCAACGACTTGGGGTTCGATTTCGGCGACTGACGAATCCTTCGCACCGACGCCGATTGTTGCCCCCACGGCCAACCCCATTCGCCGTATTTTGGGGCAGCGCGTTCGCTCTCTTGTCGCAGCTCAACGCGGCGGTATTGCCCCATTCTCCGCTCGTTCCCACGGCGGCAGAATTGGCTCCACTGGCGCGGGTGCGAGCGCTCTTGGCAGATAGCACTGCCGCCCATCGAAATCCGGTGCGCATCGTATTTTATGGCCAGTCCATCACTCTTGGGCCGTGGTGGCAGCAGGTGGCTTCCGAATTGCGCCGGCTTTATCCCTACGCCGACCTGCAAATCGAAAACCGAGCGATCTCTGGCTTTCAGGACTGGGCGCTAGCCCGAACGGTTCACTCCGACCTGCTGCCGTTGCAACCCGACTTGGTCATTTTCCATGCCTATGGGACGGGCAGCGGCACCGACGATTTGCTCCGGCAACTTCGCGCCGGCACCACGGCCGATATTCTCGTGCAGACGGATCACCCGCACGAAGACTCGGCCTTGAATGAGGAAACGGCGGCCGAAAAACTGACGCCTGCCAAGGCGATTCCCTATCGCAACTACGTCGGCTTACCGGCGGATGCCCGTCGCCATGACGCGGCCTTGGCGCAGGTTCGCAATGCATGGAAAGCCTACTGTCGGAGTAATTCTCTCGCGCCCAGTTCCCTGCTGGTCGATGGCATCCACCCCAACGCCGACGGCTATCAGTTGATGGCGGAATTCGTGCTCGCCTATCTTCAACCCAGCCCCGAACCGCCCGCCTTCGACCCTTGGAATTGCGCCCGCGTGCAGTCACTGGAAATCGGCCGAGACGCATTTTGGAAGAGCAATGCGCTTGAATGCGAATTCACCGGCAGCAGCCTCTTTTGCGTCCTAGCCAGCAAACTAAACGGCGAGATGGAGGTTTGGATTGACGGGCAACGGGCGGCCTCTCGCCCCGAGTTGTTAGACTTCAACCGGGTCTCCCCCACCCACTTTTCCAGTTGGCCGACGCTAACGCGGGTGGATAGCCGCCAGCCCTTGCTGGAGGAGGAGTGGACGCTGACGCCCCACTCCATTTCCGCCGACGGCCAGTTTTATGGCTTCAGCGTGAGCGGCTCACGAACCGGACCCGATGGGGAGGGAACCAACACGGCGCGATTTGTCTCCCGATCTGGCCGCGTGATGATCGAACCATGGGATCATTGGCTGTCTCTCTCGGTGTATTTTTCTAAAGGAGTTTCCGTGCCGGCCGGATTTTCGGCGCGGTGGCAGGTGGAACGCCATTTCCTCGACCCAATTCCGGCTGGCTGGACGCCGCCAACCGCCGGGGGCAATTCCGTGCGCTTAGTTCAGGGGTTGGCGGATGGTCCCCACCGGCTTCGCTTGGTAATGCCGACCGGTTCCCCTGCTCCGCTGACCCGAGTGCGGACCCATAGCCCCTCGGGCCGAGCCTCAATCCGTGGTTCGCCCCTAGAACTCACGCTGCCCGAGGGTCAGCTTCAAATCATGGAATTGGCCCGCGGCCTAACCCTCGCTTGGACTGACGCCACTGACGGCTGGCAGCTAGAGAGTTGCCCCATTTTGCTGGCCGAGGCGGGGTGGCGGTCGGTGGATCGCGCAGGAATTGAAACGAGCGCCAGTTCCAATTTTCTCTTCCTGTTGAATGTTTCCGAGGCCACTTTTTTTCGACTAACTCCAAAGTCCAGCAACTCTGGCCTAACACGGATACGAGACGAAGCTCCGCCCCGAT
>CAIJLV010000122.1 GCA_903821635.1 uncultured Verrucomicrobiota bacterium
CTCGCACGGCAACCAGTTCAACCACCTTCCCAAGGGGAAACGAAAGCTGCTGCTGAACCGGTCCGAAATCCGTAAACTTCAGGAGCTTTCGAAGGTGAAGGGCAACACCTTGGTGCCGCTGTCGTTTTACTGGAAAAACGACCGAGTGAAGGTCCAACTCGCCGTCGGCAAAGGCAAAGCCGACTTCGACAAGCGAGAAACCATCAAGGAGCGCGAGTCCGACCGGGAGATGAAGCGGGCCGTCATGCACACGCTGAAGCGTCAATAGATCGCCCATCGACTCGAGCGGAGCGGTGTCCGACCTTTGACTTTCCCTCCTCAAATTAACGGTCCAATTTGCCCCGCGCTTCCATGCAGACCCTTTATCTCGACCTCTTCAGCGGCATCAGCGGCGACATGTTCCTCGGGTCGTTGCTGGATCTTGGGGTTGAGTTTCGGGAGCTCGAACGGGGACTGAAACAACTCAAACTGGACGGTTACCACCTGCACGCTGAGCGCGCTCACAAAGGGAGCATAGCCGGCATCAAGTTCGACGTGCATCTGGAAGGCGGAGCCGGCACCCACGCCCATTCCCATCCTCATCCCCACGCGCCGGGCCACGACTCCGACCACGCTCATGGGGATAGTCGCGATTTCGCAGCCATCCAACAGTTGATCGGGGATAGCGGGCTATCGCCTTGGGTTAAGGAACGGGCGGTCGCCGTGTTTCGCCGGGTGGCCGTCGCGGAAGGCAAAATTCACGGCTTACCGCCAGAACAAGTTCATTTTCATGAAGTGGGCGCGGTGGATTCCATCGTGGACATCGTCGGCGCGTGCCTCGCGCTCGAGTTACTCGGCAAACCCCGCGTGTTGGCGGCAGCCGTGGTAGAGGGCACGGGTTGGGTAAAATGCGCGCACGGACGCTTTCCCGTGCCCACGGCTGCTACTCTCGAAATTCTCGGCGCACGCGGCATTGCGGTTACTCAATGCGAGGAACCCCACGAACTCGTCACCCCGACAGGGGCCGCCTTGCTCGCGGAATTCGCCGAGAGTTTTGGCCCTATGCGCGGATTAGTAGCCCGCAAAGTCGGCTACGGTTTGGGCACCCGGGACAACCTGACCCGCCCCAACGTGCTCCGCGCCGTATTGGCCGAGGCAACTTCCGAAGCTTCAGGGCTCGATTGGGAAACCGATACCGTGGCGGTGTTGGAGACCAATCTGGATGACGTTTCAGGTGAGGTGCTGGGCCACTTCGTGGAATCCACCTTGAAGGCCGGGGCGCTCGACGTGTTTCACACGGCCATCCAGATGAAGAAAAACCGGCCGGGCGTGCTCCTAACCGTGTTGTGCCGGGAAGCGGACGCCGACCGTTTCACTGAGCGGTTATTGCGCCATACCAGTGCCTTTGGCGTGCGCCGCACTTTGTCGGAACGGCGCAAACTGCGGCGGGAATTCGTGCGCGTAAAAACGCAATTTGGCGAAATCCCGGTCAAACTGGGGCGGCTTGAGGGTGAAACGATCCAGTTTGCCCCTGAATTTGAAGTCTGCCGCGACAAGGCGGCCCAAGCCGGGGTGCCCGTGCGCGACGTGTTGGCCGAGGCGGAACGCTTGGCTCGCCAAGGGAAATGAAGAACGTCCGCCCGAGGCGGCCGCAATCCGACCTCAGCGGCGGTCACCTTCAAAGGTAACAACCACCTCCCCGGGCTTGGCATAGCCGAGTTCGCGAATCTTGCGCTCGACGGTCCGCGGGTCGCTTTGGATCGCCTTAAGATCCGCCTGCAACCGCTTTACCTCAGCTTCCAACCGGCTGACTTCCTCGCGCTTCTGGTTCACTTCCTCGCGCATCTGCTGATTTTGGCGGATGAGCGGCAGGTAATTGATCCCCACGCCCACCACCACAGCGAGGACAATGAGGACAACGAGGGCGCGGTTCAGCCACCCGTAGATACCGAGGGGACGTTCGTCAGGGTGATCGCTCATTTGGCAAATCGCTTGGCGGCCTGAAGTTTTTTGTCAGGACCGAAAGTAAGGCGAAGAAAGGTATCCGGCGTCGAATAATATTCCCCGCCCAAGCCGATGCCGGCGGGATAATAGTAGCCGGGGCGGCCGGGCGGAATCGAACCGGCGGCGAAGTGCGTCCGACCGCGACTGGTCAGCCATTCGACCACCACGCTCTCGTCACTGGTGGTCGCCGACTTGTCCGGCGGACCAAATTCTTTCACCGCGTCATCATACGTGTAGACGCCAACCCGCGCCTTCCAGTCAATGCGGGTGGCGCAACCGGCCAACAATGCCAAACCCAACAATGCGCCCAGCCAAGGACGCAACCGGGAAAGGAATGAGAACGCCGCTGTCATGTCCGACGCTAGCCACAGAACGAAGGCTGACGCAACGCTCGGCTCGCTTCAGGAGCACGGGTGACAAAGTGACGTTGCCCCCTATTTTACAACCGCTCATGGCTGCCGCGCTTTCTCCCGTCGCCGAATGGTTTGCGCGTCGTTTTGTCGCCCCGACCCCGGCTCAAATCGCCGCTTGGCCCATAATCCGAGCCGGGCGGAACGCCCTCATCGTTTCCCCCACCGGCACAGGCAAAACCTTCGCCGCCTTTTTTCAGGTGCTCGACCAGTTGGCGATCGAACACCGGGAGGGCCGGCTGGAACCAACGCTTCTCTGCCTTTACCTCTCGCCGCTACGGGCGTTGACCTACGACTTGGAGAAGAATCTCGCCGCCCCCCTGCGGGAAATTTACGGGGAAACCCCGCCGATCCGGGTCGGGTTACGGTCGGGCGACACGGAAATCAACGAGCGAAAACGGCAGTTCGAGCGCCCCCCCCACGTGCTCCTGACCACGCCGGAAAGCCTCGCCGTTCTCTTGAGTCAGCCGAAGTGGGTCGCCCACTTGCGCCGGGTCCGTTGGGTCATCGTGGACGAAATCCACGCCCTCGCCGAAAATAAACGCGGTTCGCACCTCGCCCTGAGTTTGGAACGCCTAGACGCACTCAAGCTGGGCTCCATTTTTCAGGCGCCAAGCGCTCGTCTGGCACACCAACACCCAGCACCAGCACCGCCCACGGGGCTGCAGCGGATTGGCTTGTCGGCCACGGTTTACCCCTTGGCCGAAGTCGCCCAATTTCTCGTCGGCACCCACGGCCAATGCGAAATTGTCGATGTTTCAGCAGCCAAAAAGATTGATCTGCGCCTTTACACGCCACTGCAGGCAAATCCCTATCCGTTGGCTGGCTTCAGCGGCGTGCGCATGGTGCGAGCCCTCGGCAAATTGGTGCAGAAATTTCGCACCACCCTCGTGTTCACCAACACCCGCAGTGGCGCCGAGGCGGCGACGTATTGGCTCAAGGAGCACCTGCCGCAACTGGCGGAACAAATCGAATGCCATCACGCGAGCCTCGACCGGGACGTGCGCCTAGAAGTCGAAGACCGGCTCAAACGCGGCGAGCTGCGTTGTGTGGTTTGTTCCACGTCACTCGAACTGGGGCTCGATATCGGCTCGATCGAACTCGTGGTCATGCTCGCGACGCCCAAAGGCGTGAGCAAGGCGCTCCAGCGGACTGGCCGAGCCGGCCACAATCTGAACGAAGTGAGCCGCGGCCTGTTGATGGCAACAAACGTGAACGACTTGGTCGAATGCGCCGCCACGGCTCGACTGGCTCGCCGCGGACATTTGGATGGCGTCCGGATTCCCCAAGCGCCGCTCGACGTGCTGGCCCAGCACCTGATGAGCCTTGGCTGCTTGGGCGAGGTGCCGTGCACGGAAGCCTTCGAATGGGTCCGGCGAGCTTGGCCGTATCGCGACCTCAGCCGCCGTGAGTTCGACGACGTGCTGGATTATCTCGCCGGCGGCGGCAAATCGTTGCGCCAGCAATACACCGACGTCTTCGGGAAAATCGTCTTGGATGAGGAACGCGGCGTCTTTGAAGCCCGGGCGGGCGCCGCCCGGCGCGACTTCCTGCAAAACATCGGCACCATTCCCAACGAAGGCGTCATGCGGGTGTGCCTGCGCAATTCCCAACTCGGCACGGTTGAGGAAGCCTTCGTGCGCGGCCTGCGGACGGGGGACGTGTTCACCCTCGGCGGCCGGCCGGTGCGTTTGGAGCGGGTCGGACTGATGGAAGCGTTTGTAACCCGGGCCGACGGGGCTACGCCCACGGTGCCTCGCTGGGGCGCCAACAAAATGCCGCTGTCGAACCGCATCGGGCAGGAGATCGCGGGCTTCCGCGCGGAACTGCGGGCAAAAATGGAAGCCCTACCGTTCCACCAAACGCCGACCCTGGTTCCTTGGATCGCCCAGCGGCTTGAAATTGAGGCACCCAACGCCGCGATCATTTTCCGCATTCACGCGGCCCAGAGCCAGGCGAGCGAAATTCCCACCGCCGATTTTCTCTTGGTGGAGGAATTGGGAGCAGAACCACCGGAGGTGACGACCGCTCCGGCTAAAAATGGAAGCGGTGGCCCAGCTCGGCGGTCACGCTCAGACGCGACGTTACAGCTTCCCCTTGGCCCTGTCGTTAAGCCCCGCCTCGCCTCGGCTTCGCCACCGGCACCCCAGACGTGGCATTATTTTTTCCACGCTCTGATCGGGCGGGCAGCCAACGACGCCCTCAGTCGGGTTATCGCCCTGCGCCTTTCCCGACTGCGCGGCGGGAATGCCATCGCCACACCGGACGACTACGGCTTTGTGCTCACGGTCACAGGGGATCAGCGCTTGGACGAAATCGACCTGCCCCAGTTGCTGATGCCCGAGGGTTTTGCCGAGGAATTGGTGACCTCCCTGACGCAATCGGACTTGTTGAAATACCACTTCCGCAATGCGGCTCAAACCGGGCTCATGATTTATCGGAACTACTTCGGCGAGCAGAAGTCGGTGCGAAAACTCCAGTGGTCTTCCGAAGTGATCTTTAATGTGCTCAGCCAGCATGAACCCGAGCATGTGCTGCTGCGCGAAGCCCGGCGCGAGGTGCTGCACTCATTTCTCGACGTGGGCGGGGCGGAAGCGTTCCTCCGAACCCGGCAACAGCGGCAGCTTCCGGTCCGGTTGCGGCGCGTCGAGCAGGTCGCCCCGTTGTCGTTCGGCATGTATGCCACCAAAATCAAGGAAGCGTTGCTGGTCGAGGATCCTCGGGAAACCTTGGAACGCCTCTATCACCACTGGTGGCAACAACTCGGCGGCGCCTGCACGGAGACAGCCGGCGAGACGAATCCCGTTCGCCCATCGAATCCTGCTGCGTTACCCCCATGAAGCTCCTCGTGGTCTCCGACCTCCATTTTGCCGGTGAACGCGAACAAAGCCGCCGAGGGCATGAAGCCCGCGTGATGCCGAACCGGTTGACTCGCAACCTCGCCCACCTGTGGCGACATCATTGTTGGCTGCGGGATCCGTTCGCGCACAATCATCGGCTCGCAGCAATCATGGCGGCCGTTCCCGCACCTGACCTAGTCGTGGCCAACGGCGATTTCACCCTCGATACGGGGTTTATCGGGGTGAGTGATGGAGCCGCCTTGGAAAGTGCGGCCCTCGCGCTCGGCCAACTGCGGGCCAGATACGGCGACCGATTACTCGCCACCATCGGTGATCACGAATTGGGCAAAAAGAGCCTGTTTGGCGAGGCGGGCGGGCCAAGGATTGAAAGTTTGCGCCGCTGTGAGCAAGACCTTGGCCTGAACCAGTTTTGGCGCCGCCAGTTGGGGCGAACTGTTCTCCTTGGAATGGCCTCCACCCCGCTCGCTTGGCCAGTGTTTGAACCGGAAGCGCTCCCCACGGAACTAGCCCAATGGCGCGCCGTCCATACGCAGCTGACGAGCCTGGTAACCGCAGAATTTGAAGCCCTGCCTGCCGATGCTCGGCTCATCCTGTTCGTGCATGACCCCACGGCTTTGAGCTTTCTGTGGGCGCTGCCAGCCGTAAAAGCCCGGGTGCAGCAGATCGAACACACGATTATCGGGCATTTGCACACGCCGATCATCCTCCGGTGGGCACGGCGGCTGGCAGGTATGCCGCAGCTGAACCGCTTTGGGGTTACCGCTCGACGGCTTTCCTCAGCTCTCAACCGAGCCCGCTGCTGGCGCGAGTTCAAGGTCTCGCTTTGCCCTTCCCCCTCGGGCTGCCAGTTACTGAAAGACGGTGGGTGGCTAGAACTTGAAATCGACGACGTGGGCGGGGGAAGAACTAAGCTGACTCGCAAACATTTGCCTTGGAGCCGGGCGACCCCGCCGTGAGGCGGAGACTTCGCGGGAAAGTGGCGGGAGTGGCGGGGCTCGAACCCGTAACCTCTGCCGTGACAGGGCAGCGCTCTAACCAATTGAGCTACACCCCCGCGAAGGAGCGCGTATTAAAAAGGACAGTTCCAAACAGTCAACCAATTTGTCAAAATCGGTTAAAATACCGCGTCGGAAACAGGTGGTCCGGGCCGTATACGCCAAGGAGGTGGGGGTGGGGGACCCCGCTGAAGAAACGTACCGCTACCCGAACCAAAATTGTATTAAAAAATAGGCCTTCGTCTTCGACTCACCACGAACATCCAAACACTGCGCATTATTGTAGAACCTTGGCGGA
>CAIJLV010000123.1 GCA_903821635.1 uncultured Verrucomicrobiota bacterium
CGACGGCTATGGCAAGGCTTACTTCCTTCCAGCCACCACCGCACCGCTCGCCTACACCGGCGCATTCCACGGCGGAAAGAAAATCTCTAACACCCCGCACGGCATCACCTTTGATAAACGTGACAAATCCCTGCTCGTCTCCGCCCGACCGGAAGGCCAGATCAAGCGCTGGGACCGCAAGCATGAGCACTTTCACGAAATCGCCGGCCTGCCCAAGGGCAGCACGGTATGCGACGTGGATGTCTGGGGTGACTATGCCATTGCGCCTTGCCTCGACGGCCCCGATGGCAAGCCCGGCCCGATCTACATCGTCAACCTGAAGACGCACACCATCGTGAGCACGTTGAAGCCCAAGGAAGATCTGGGCTACGCGACCGCCCAGCACATCCACGACGCCTGCTGGTATGTGACCGGCAAGGGCAGTCAGAAGGAAGTTTACGTCGTCTTCACGGCGTGGAATCCGGGCGATGTCGGGGCGCTGAAATTGGTGAACGTGAAGCCGTAGTTTTCTGCCAACCCTGATCGACGACGCGCAGCCCCACGGCGGGGTTGCGCGTTTTTTTTGGGGGGCGCAACCGGAATGCGGCTCGCCCCGAAGTTCGCCTCGAAGTTCAGTGAATACGCAACATCTGCCCTGTAGATGCCAATTCTCGCCCAGCAGCGACAGGGGATTCCCTTAGAACCACCCCTGTCATGAATGCATCCCGCATTTCCTTAGCCACTGCTACTCTCGCCACCCTCAGCCTTGCGACTACACCCTTGGCGCAGGACTGGACTGCTCAATCCATCGCCCCCGTCACCAACCCGATTTACTTCGAGAGCCCGTTGGCTCAAAGCGAAGTCCGGCCACTTTTCATCCACCACCGGCTCGACAGCGGCTTCGTTGGCGGCGGTTCAGTGAACGTCTACGCCGTGCAGCTCCGTTACGCCGTGAATGACCGCTTGGCGATCATCGCGACCAAGGACGGATTCATCGAAACCGACACCCCGGGCATTGGCAACCGAGATGGCTTTGCCGACCTCGCGGCCGGCGTCAAATACGCCATCTACAAAAACGACGAACAGCAGGCCGTCATCACGCCTGGCTTGACCGTCAGTCTGCCGACCGGCAATTCCGATGTCTTCCAAGGCGACGGTAGCGGCGTGGTGAACGTATTCGTCTCGGGCATGAAGGGCTGGGACAACCTGCACTTCACCGCCAACATCGGCGCACAGGTTCCCTTCGACGGGGACAAGGACACGTCGAACCTCCATTACAGCGTCATGCTGGACTACTACACCTGCCAGTGGTTCGTCCCGTTCGTCGCGTTCAATGCCTTCACCACCCTCAGCGACGGGGCCGGCCTCGGGATCACTACCGAAGGCTTCGACCTGATCAACTTCGGCGCATCCAACGCCAGCGGCTCCACCCAGGGCGCGATCGGCTTCGGCTTCCGCTCCCGGTTGATCGAGAATCTGGACCTCGGCTTTGCCTATGAAGTGGGCGTGATCGAAGACGGCGCGGACATCTTCAAGGACCGCTTTACGGTCGACGTGATCTACCGCTTCTAAGCGCGGGTCATCGTGGACTCCAACCGGGCGGTGGACAGTTCCACCGCCTTTTTCGTGCTCCGATCATGTCCCCGGGCGTCAAAGCAAAACGGCGGCGGACGAGGTCCACCGCCGAGGTGCGTGCTAAAGGCGAACCGGCCGCCTAACCCGCGCCGCCGCCAGCCGTTTTCTTGGGCTCACCCTTGAGGAGCGACACGGCATAATCGCGGTTCATCCGGGCGATGAAGTCCAGCGAGATTTCCTTCGGGCAAACCGCTTCACAACTGCCGGTGATCGTGCAGCCGCCGAAACCTTCGGCGTCCATCTGATCCACCATGGCCTTAACCCGCTTGTAGCGTTCTGGCTGGCCCTGCGGCATGAGTCCGAGGTGCGAGACCTTGGCCGCGACGAAAAGCATCGCACTGGCATTTTTGCACGCCGCCACGCAGGCCCCGCAACCGATGCACTGGGCGGCGTCCATCGCGAGGTCAGCATTTTCTTTAGGCACCAAGATACTGTTCGCATCGGGAGGGGCTCCAGTGCGGACACTGATGAAGCCGCCGGCCTGTTGGATGCGTTCAAACGCCTTCCGGTCACAGACCAGGTCCTTGATGATCGGGAACGGTGCGGCGCGCCACGGTTCAACGACGATCTCGTCGCCGTTGCTGAAGCTGCGCATGTAGGTCTGGCAGGTCGCGACGCCCTTGTGCGGGCCGTGAGGTTTGCCGTCAATGACCAGCGAGCAAGTGCCGCAGATGCCCTCCCGGCAATCGTGGTCGAAGGCAATGGGTTCTTCACCCGTGTTGGCCATCTCTTCATTCACCACGTCGAGCATCTCCAAGAATGACATATTCTCGTTCAGCTCGGGCGAGGTGTAGGTCTTGAACTCGCCGGCGGAGGCCGCGTTCTTCTGCCGCCAGACCTTCAGGGTAACTTTCATTTTCGATTTAAGAATTACGATTTACGAGCGGCCAACAGCCCAAGTGGCTCGGCTCTGAAATCAGTGGTTCTGCCGTGTGAGTTTGAGGGCGACACTTCAACAAAACTGGAACGCCTACGCTCCAGCCGAGCGCGGAGCTCGGGCGTGGCGACTTGGGCGTCCACCTCCAACCGCTCCCGCTCCGTCAACTCGGCGAAGGCGCGGAGGATGGAAACGGTGGTCCGGGCAACGTGCTGGCCGGGAAGCAAACCGGAGAGCAAGGCCACGCCGTGCTCGGTGAAAGCCAGCGGCCGCGATCCTGCAGGCTGTTCCTTCTCCAGCGCCGGTGGCGCGACAGAAAATAGCCCACGGCGTGAGCCGTGGGTCCGTCCGCCGCGTGACCGACAAGCCCTAGCAGGGGCGAAAGAAGCGCGCCCCGAGTCTGCCGCCCCTGCCGGGGCTTGATCCAAAATGCCGCCAACCCACGGCTCACGCCGTGGGCTACGGTCTGCCGCTGCTCCGCAGCTAAACAGCCGGACAGGCCTTTGAACGACGATGCCGGGAGTCAGGGCCACTTCCACCATCTCCGCTTCCGAAAGCTGGAGCATGAAGTCTTCAGGAAAGCGTTCGAGGTTGCGCTTCACCGCTTGGTTGAGGGCCTTGGTTTCGACCTCGTAGAGCTCCGCCAACTGGAAACCCAGCAGCACCTT
This sequence comes from uncultured Verrucomicrobiota bacterium, assembly GCA_903821635.1. Taxonomy (GTDB): domain Bacteria; phylum Verrucomicrobiota; class Verrucomicrobiia; order Limisphaerales; family UBA9464; genus CAIWAH01. The sequence goes on from CAIJLV010000123.1 coordinate 3,160, forward strand.
CTGCCCCCGCACGAGCAGGATGCGGCGCTCGATGCGCTCGGCGGGGATCAGGTTGGAGTCGGTGCTCATGGGCAGGTTCCGGATCAAGCGGCGACCGTGTCGGCCAGGGCTCGGGTATACCCGTCGTCCCAGCGAATCCTGGTGATGTCCGAGAGTCTGATGGACCAAGGTTCGCGGGCTTCGCCTAACGGACCGATGTCGAGCAAGCGAACGGAAGTCTTCTTGGACTCCAGCCATTGGCTTACGAAAAACTCTCCGGGCCGTTTACCGTCGAGGTCCAAGGAAAACCATTGACCGGAGCGGCCGATGGATTCGACAAGTCCGAGCCAACCAGAGAGATCAATGCCTCCAGGCACGACCGGCTTCTGACGCTGTTTTCGCAAAGCGCGTTCCTCCCAAGTCCCATCGCTGTGGGAATGGTTGAGCGACTTGATGAAGCGAAGGCCAACGGCACAGAAGCCGTTCAACCGAAATGCCTCGCGGTTGAACTGTTGCAACAGCACCAGCGAGTCGGACCAACCGACCACGAAACCTTCGACGCTCGGAGCGCGTTTGAAATCCAGCACGATTTCGCAAAGCCGCTTCTGGCGGATTTCTTCGAAGATCGGATGGAGCTTGCGGCTCATCGTGAAGCGTGTCTCGCGGTCCGGCTCACTTATAGCTTCGGGTGGACATCTTCACTTCCTCATACACGAGGGGTTCCTTGTTCAGGATCGGGGCCTTGTCGGGGGCACCGGCGTATTCCCAGGCGGCGACGAAGGCGAACTGGTCGTCGCGGCGTTTCACGTCGCCGGCGTTGACGATGCCGTCCTGCACTTCCTTGTCGGCGGCGGTGTATTGGTATTCCTCGCGGAAATGGCCGCCGCAGCTTTCCTCACGCATCAGCGCGTCGCGGCACATGAGTTCGCCGAGCTCGATGAAGTCGGCCACGCGGCCGGCCTTTTCCAAACCCTGGTTCCAGCCGCCGGCTTCGCCGAGAACCTTCACGTTGGTGCGGTATTCTTCGCGCAAGTCGCCGATGAGCTGAATGCCCTTCTTGAGCCCCGCTTCGGTCCGCGCCATGCCGCAGTATTCCCACATGAGCTTGCCGAGCTGCTTGTGGAAGCTGTCAGGCGTGCGTTTGCCACTGCTAGTGGTGACTCGTTGAACGAAGCCGCGGACGTTCTCCTCAGCTTGCTTGAACTCGCCCTTGTCGGTCGCGGGCCGGTTGCCTGGTTTCACCGTGGCCAGATAAGTGGAAATGGTCGCAGGCAGGACGAAGTAGCCATCGCTCAGGCCCTGCATGAGCGCGCTCGCGCCCAAACGGTTGGCGCCGTGGTCGGAGAAGTTCGCCTCGCCCAGCACGAAGAGGCCGGGGAGGTTGCTCATCAGGTTGTAGTCCACCCAGAGGCCGCCCATCGTGTAGTGGACCGCCGGATAGATGCGCATCGGCGTCTTATAGGCGTCCTCGTTCGTGATCTCGTGATACATCGCGAAAAGATTGCCGTAGCGCTCGCGCACCTTGTCCTCGCCGAGCCGCTTGATGGACTCAGCAAAGTCGAGGTAAACGCCCAGACCGGTCGAACCGACGCCCCGGCCTTCGTCGCAGACATACTTGGCGGCGCGGCTGGCGATATCGCGCGGAGCGAGGTTGCCAAACGCGGAATACATCCGCTCCAAATAATAGTCGCGGTCGCCCTCGGCGATATCCGCCGGATTCTTGCCGCAGTCTTCCTTCTTTTTCGGCACCCAGATACGGCCGTCGTTACGGAGCGATTCCGACATCAAGGTCAGCTTCGACTGGTAGTCGCCGGAGACGGGAATGCAGGTCGGATGGATCTGCGTGTAGCAGGGATTGCCGAAGGTCGCGCCGCGCTTGTAGGCGCGCCAACTGGCCGTGACGTTCGAGCCGCGGGCGTAGGTGGAAAGATTGTAAACATTGCCGTAGCCGCCCGTGGCCAGCACGACGGCGTCGGCGCTGTGCCGGGTAAGCTCGCCCGTCTGGAGATCGCGCACGATGATTCCTTTGGCGTGACCGTCCACGACCACGAGATCAAGCATCTCCGCGTGGGTGTAGGATTTAACCCCCCCAGCCGCGATCATCTTATTCAGCGCCGAATAGGCCCCCAGCAGGAGCTGCTGACCCGTCTGGCCGCGGGCATAGAACGTGCGGGAAACCTGCGCCCCACCGAAGGAACGGTTGTCGAGCAGGCCGCCGTATTCGCGGGCGAAGGGCACACCTTGGGCCGCGCATTGGTCGATGATGTTGACCGAGACTTCGGCGAGCCGATGAACGTTAGATTCGCGGGCTCGATAGTCGCCACCCTTGATCGTGTCGTAGAAGAGGCGATGCACCGAATCGCCGTCGTTCTGGTAGTTCTTGGCAGCGTTGATGCCGCCCTGCGCGGCCACCGAATGAGCGCGGCGGGGCGAATCGTGGAAGACGAAGTTGTGCACCTCGTAGCCCAACTCGGCGAGCGTGGCCGAGGCGCTCGAACCTGCGAGCCCAGCGCCGACGACGATGACCTTGTATTTCCGCTTGTTGGCCGGGTTGATCAGCTTGGAGCTGAACTTGTGCTTCTCCCACTTCGAGGCGAGTGGACCAGCAGGGATGTTGGAATTGAGCGTCGCCATGTTATTTGGCCTCCTTTGCCGCAGCTTCGACGTGGGTCGTCTGCGCCACTTTGTTCACGTAGTCGCGGCCCATTCCACCGACGAGCACGGCGAGCGGAATGGAGGCGTAACCGAGGAAAATCAGGATGCTCGCCACGTTCGCGAAGCCGGTAATCCGCGGCCACCAGACGTGATTCCGGAGCCCGAGGGACTGAAACAGGGCGGAAAGCCCATGACTCAAGTGGGCGAACAGCAGGCCCTGTGCAATCAAGTAAAAGGCCGCCACCCACCACACTTGGAACCCACGAATCATCATCGCATACACGTCGTGAGTCTTGGTCCCATCCGGCAGCGTGGTGTGGAGAGATTTGAAGTCGACGGTGCCATTCAACCCGGGCAGCAGCGCGGTGAAGTGCAGCAGATGGTAAATCACAAAGGCGAGGATTACCAAACCACTGACCAGCATATAGCGGGAGCGGGTCGAGGCGCCATAGGCCGAACCGCCGACATATTGGACCGGGCGAGCGGCTTTGCTGGCGGCGGTCAGGGACAGAGCGGCGGCCACATGGAGGCCCACAGTGACCAGCAGGCCGAGCCGCGCGCCCCAGATCAGGCCGGGTTTGCTCTTCAAAAAGTGCGCGTAGGTATTGATGGCGTCGGGCGCACCAAAGACCTGCAAATTGCCGACAAGATGCCCGATCACAAACAGGAAGAGGGCGATGCCGGTGAGGGCCATCACGTATTTCTTCCCGAGCGAAGAGCCCCAGATGCGTTGGAGGAGATTCATGGCAAATAGCGGAGCTACCCCCGCCTAGCGTGGCAATGAAATGGGTCGAAGCCGGCAGGCGTCAATCAACGGCAGGCGGGTATAAGCGAAGCTTCCCCAATGAGTAAGGAAAGCACCTTATGTCAGCAGCTCGGTCAACTGACTGATGCAGCCTTCACCGGAAGCCCCGGATCGGTCCAACCACACGCCCCGAAAACCCGACGCCGTCGCGCCGTCGCGGTCTTCCCTGCGTCCGTCGCCCACGTGGAGGATTTCGTGCGCTGGCAAGCCCAACCGCTGCTGCGCCGCCGTGAAAATCTCCGGCGCCGGCTTGGCAAACCCGACCTCTACGGAGGCGAGGATGAATTCAAATTCCGCCGCCAACCCGAGGTTGCGGAGCGTGGGCGTGAGGCGTTCGTCCCAGTTGGAGATGATCGCGCACCGGATCCCCCGGGCTTTCAGCGCCCGCAGGCACGGCCCGACATCGTCAAAGAGGCGCCAGGCCGACGCTTGGGTAAAACCATCCCAGATGGCTTGAAACAGCTCCGGAGAATGGGCGGCGGGCCCTAGCTCCGCCAACGCTTCGACCACTAGGCGCGCCCACGCGGATTTTGAAAAATCAAAGGTCGCGCCTTGCCGCTGCCAAACGCCGTAAAAACGCGCATTCAGAAGCCGCGGATCGAGTTCGCCGAATCCTCTGGCGGCCGCCGTCGCCGCGTAAACATGCCCAACCGAAGGCCACGGATCGATCAGCGTGCCGCCGACATCAAAAGTGACGGCGCGGATCCCGTCGAGCCAAGGCGGGCTCATGGCGTTCTGACCCGGTAGAAGCCGGCGTCGCCACTTGGCTCAAACCGGAAACTGAAGTTACCCGGCGCATTGGTAGTCAACCCAGCCGCCGCAACCGGTTGCCAAGTGGGATCAGCGAGCGCCGCAGCCCGCTCCAAGACAAAGCCGGCGGGCACTCCCGCGATAAGCGAAAAATTAAGCCGAAGCTGCCCCCCAAGCTCGAGCGTAAGCTTCGCCGCGGACAAGACCACCGCGACCGGCGCCGCGTCGTGGACGGTGATTTGAAACGTCTGTTCGACGGGTGCCAACCCATCCGAAACCCGCACGGTAACCGGCAGCGTGGCTGGGCTCTGCGTAAGATCGGGGGTCCAAGTCACTTGCCCGGCTTCCGAGACGAGGAGTCCCGTCGGGCCACTGACGAGCGAGTAACTCAACAACTGCGGCGGCAGGTCGGCATCGGTGGCGCTGAGGTTCAACGTCAACGTCGCCAACGCATCCACCTCCTGCGCGGCAATTTCCGCCCAGACCGGCGCTTGGTTCAATTCTTGGACGACCACATTGAATGACTTCGTGTCGGTCAATTGCCCATCGCTGACCTGCACGGTTACCAAGTGGGTCCTCGGTCCATCCGGTTCCGCGGGCGTCCAAGCCACCGACCCATTGGCCGCCACGGTCAGGCCGGGCGGGCCGGCGACCAACGAGAACGTCAACGGCTGGGCAGGCACGTTGCTGTCAGTGGCCGTGAGGTTGAAGGCGAGTGGCGTGAACTCGACCACGGAGCGCTCCACCAATCCAGTAAACGCCGGGGCCGTGTTGGGCGGAGCGGCGACCGCATTCACGGCCAAGACGGGACCGGCGGGAAACCACTGATCACCCAACCGGGGCTGAACCGAGAGCAAGAAGGTGCCCGTGGTCGGGGGCACAAAAGTGAACGAAGTGCCGGCGGTGACCGCCCGGTTCGTCGCGCCCAAAAGCACGTCGGTGGCCGTAAACGCAATGTCATCCACGAACAAACCGTGATTATCCGAGTCGCCCGAGAAAAAGGAGCCCGAGAAAAGCAGGTAACCAAAGCGCACGTGCACATTCTGCCCGACGTAGGGCGACAGATCGACGGTCCGCTGGGTGAAGGTTTTTTCGATCAGGTTTGAATTGGTAGCCTGGGAATTGCCCGCCTGGGACCAAACGCTCGTCCACGATAAACCGCCGTCGATGGATACTTGGGCCTCGGCCATTTCACTGTCTGAGGCGAAGCCCAACCGCTTCCAGAAAGTCAATTGAGCGCCGGGTTTGGGCCGCACCCGGGTGTTCAGCGTGAAGAACTGGCTAGCCACCGGCGCCTTGTGGGCAAGGTGAAAGGAGGCGGAACCTGATCGTTTGACGGCCGAGATGGGATTGTAGCCCCCAGTGACGGCGAAGGTGACGTTGGTCGCTCCACCTTCAGCGCCTTCCACACCGGTCCAAGCTTGGAGTTGGGCGACCTCCCACGAATAGCTCGTGCCGCCGGGCACGGGCGTGAAGGCGTAGGTGTTGGGATTGCCGGCGGCGGGGGCGGCGGGCCCATTCACGGTCGGCGGCGCATACGCCAGACGCAGGTCCACCTTCTGGTTTTCCCCGGCCAAGTTGATGAAAATATTCGTCGCCGTGAGTCCGCCACCGCTGAACGTCACGGTTCTTGCACCCGCGGTCGACGGCACGGTGTAACCGCCCGAACCCGCGGTGACGGCGTGAAAGCTGGCGTCACTGACATTGACAGTCAGGCCCCCGATGCCCTCCCCCCGATCATAGAATTGGTTCCCATTCAGATCATAATACGCCACCCCTGTAACCAAGGGGGCGAGGCTGGGCCGGCTGCCGAAATCAATGGTGACCACCTGCGGTCCGGTGCCATTGGGTCCGGTGCCGTTGAGCACCCCGATGCCGACCTCGCGGAAAGCCCCGTTGTGGTTGCTGATTCGGTGGCCGGGCGGATTCTGCAAGCCACCGGGACCGTTGCCCCAATCCACTTCAAAGCCGGCGTGCCCGTGTTCCGGATTTTCGGCGGCGGTGTAAACACTTTCGCCGCCGGCGGAGAACGGGAAGTAGCCGGCGGCTTTCAGGCGGTCGGTGAGCGTGTTGACGATGTTAGTCGAGCCAGGGGGATCGGTCTGATCATGGGCTTGGATTCCATTGACCAGCATCCACGCCGAATGCCCCCGGGCGGCTTCCATGATCCGCGCCTCGAACGAAACCGGCTGCACGGCCGGGTAACCCGCCGTGTCGTCGACGAACTTCTGGCGGTCGACGCCAAAAAACTGGTAAGCCGCGAGAATATCCGGATTCGTCGTATTGGCCAACCGGAGGGCTTCCGTCAGGGCATCCGCCCGGGTGCGGTTGAGCAGTTCGAGGTAAAGCTGTTCGTCGGCGGTCGGTTGCCCGATGGAATACAAGGTGGTGCCGGCGGCCCGCGCGGGCCGGGCGGGTTCAGCCGCGAACGCCATCGCGGGGGACGGCTCCAAGACGAGCGCGGGGGGGGGCGCCTTGGGTTCGCTGGCTTCGGCCAACGCGGCCGCAGCGGACAAGATCAGGGCCCAAACAGCTCGGTTCATAATTAAATGAACGCTAAGCAGGCTAATGCCCCGACCGCCAGCGATTTGCTGCCGCTAATTGCCAAGGCTGGAAAATTGGGCGCGTCAGCTAGGATAATACCTTGGTCAGCGTGGCTTCAAGGTTACGCCGGGGTGGAAAATGAATTGAAAATGGATTTGAGGCCGCACCCGCCACCAATTCACCCCAGACACCCAAACCGAAGCAGGCCTAAGCGGTTTCTCCCCGGTCAGTCCCACTCACATTCAGCCCACCGCTGGCGATAGACTTCCCGTGCATGTTCGTAGGCCGCCTTGGCTTGTTCGAGTTCGTCGCCCTGCATGAAGCGCTCCTTGTTTTTCCAGCATTGATCCACGCTTTTTAAGCACCATTCGAGACTCCGCCGAAAAGCGCGGATCGGTTTTTCGCCCACTTCTACAAAGATCGGATTCGTGTGCGAACTCGGCAGAATTCGAACCGCGAACCAGCTCGAACGCCCAACCAAGTGCGTGAAGGTCACCTTTTGAAACGAGCCGTCGGCCACCAAGTTGGTCGTCGCCACCACGAAACCGTTTTGGATCAACTCGACGGGCACGGTCCGGGTGCCCTCAAGCCGCGCCCGCTCCAAATGCCAATACGGATGTTCCGTAAACTTGCGCTGCTTGATGTTGGATTGCGGGGTCTCGTCGAGCCGCGCAGCCACCCGGACGGAGAAGGTCACCGGGGCCGCCTTGGCCATGCTCAACTGACTGCCGCGCTCCCCCATGACGACCTCGTTCGCCTTGAAGTCGAGAAGGTGACTGGACCCGTCGCTCACGTAGTTCCGGCCCGCCCGAATGCCTTCGCACCAGTCCTCATAGGACCACTTATCACCGAGCTTCACGTAGCTGCGGCCGAGGCCGACACGCTCGCTGTAGATGCAGGGGAAATCCGTCTCGCCGCTGAGGCGGGTGCGGAAGCCCGCATTCAGGGTCTGATACCAGATGTTCAACTCCCATGGATACGGGGTGTCCACCGCCGACATAAAATCCACGGCGGGAACCAGTGCGCCGCCGGGTCCGGGCACTTCGTGGGTCACGTCCACGATATATTCGTTGGCGCCAATGCCATTGAAGGGCGGCACGGTGAAGTTGGGAAGTTCGGTGGAATCCAGCTCCAAGCCCCAGCCGCTGTGAGCCGGGCCCACCAAGGCACCCTGGCGTTTGGCCCATTTCAGGGTGTTAAGGCCGAGCTTGGGCCAATGCGCCATCGAATTTCCGCCGGGATAAAGCTGCTCCCGCAACCGGAGTAGGCAGAGATGGCCCGATTGGTGGGAACCAAAACCGCTGACTTCAACATCGTAGCGGAGAATCCACGGCCAACGCGAAACGACGGCATCCTGCCCGGTGAAAAATTGCTTCTGGTAATCAAAGCAAGGGCCCCAAGTCAGGTTGGCTCCAACTTTTAGGTCTTCGCCCAGCACATGCCGCATCATGTCCGGGGCATGAACCCCTTCAGTCGGTTTCGAGTAATGAGCGCAGCCCGCAGCGTGGATGTGATGGTCGCCAGAAATCCAGCCCCCCAGCGCGGGATCAATCCAGCGCCGCACTTGAAACTGCCATTCGTTGGCCCCGGGTTTGACTTCGACGACTCGTTTTTCCACCAACGACTCGGGGCCGCGCGCAAACTGCACGTGGTATGAGCCAGCCGGGAGCTTCAACGACTCGCCGTCGGCCCGGTAAACCTGCGGGTGGAAGAAAAAATCGGGGGGCGAGCCGTTTCGACATCGCGGAAAAAATATGGCCTTGGGCGTCGGAAACCAGCAGTTGGCCGGTCACTGGGAGACCATTTTCATCACGAAGCCGAAGCTTCACGTCATGAGCGGGCGCACAGGTGAACAGCACATCGGCTTCGCTGCGAAACCCGAGATCTTGCGTCCCCTGCCCCACATTGAAGGCAATCTTCGCCTCCCGCCGGCCCGCATCCCGCGAATAAAGCTGCAGCAGCCGATATTCGAGCTCGAGGCCACTGAGTGCCGGCCGCAGCGGCTGCCCCTTGAACAGATCAAGGTCCAGCCAGAGGTCCGCCGTCTGGTCAGCCGACGAATTGGCGACGCGGCGCGCTTGGGGACTCGTGGCGCGCAGTTCCGCCGTGGAACCGGCCTCGTTATCCACCCGGACGAGGAACGTGGTCCAGCCGCCCTCCACCAAGACGGGCCGGGCGTCACCGGAGGCGACCTTGACCCGGAGCTCCGGATTGATGTTTACCTGAAACAACGTCCGCGGCGCCAAGGCGGCGTGCAATTTGGCAACGGCCAAGGCGGCGTTGGTCTCGACAAGGGCGGAATCAACCGTGCCGCGCTGGGCGCCGGTCAGGGGAGCGCCGACATAATCCAGGGCCTCAACGACCCTTTTTACCTGGGCCCGAAGCGGCTGCAAATCCGGCAACAGTGAATCTGCGTGCAGGCGTGTGAGAAAAAAGAACGCAGTGGCAAAAGATCTGACCGGTAAGCGTCTCATGGCGGGAAAAGTCAGCAAAGTGTGGCGTTCCAGTCGACTTTGGCCAGTCCGGAAGCCGGCCAAAATCAAGACTGAGACCGCTAGGAACGACTCAAGGACCATCTTTGCCCTTGCACCGGTAGGCTTCACCACTAAGCTCCGCGGCCTTTAACAAAGGGTTAAGGGCATTTATGCGTCGTCCGAAGGGAATTAAAACTAAGAAGTCTGTCGCCAAGCGTTTCAAGATCTCGGCGAAGGGCAAGGTGTTCGCCCGCCACTCTGGCATGCGCCACTTGTTGAGCGGCAAGAGCTCCAAACGTCGTCGTCGTCTCGGCAAGGAGTTCGAACTCTCCCCCCGGGATGTTTACAAAATTAAGGCATGCGTGCCGACCTCGCACTAAACCTCAATTTCCACCTTTAACTTTCCAGAGCCATGCGCGTAACCAACGCCCCAGCCTCCCGTAAACGTCGTAAGCGGATGCTCAAGCTCGCCAAAGGCTACCGCCTAAAGCGCAGCAAGCTTTACCGCTACGCCAGCGATGCCGTCGACCACGGCCTTCAATACGCCTATCGCGACCGTAAGGTTAAAAAGCGCACCTTCCGCTACCTTTGGCAGGCCCGTATCAATGCAGCCACCCGCGCGGCTGGCCTCACTTACAGCCGTTTCATTGAAGGGCTCAAGGCCGCTCAAGTCGCCGTGGATCGCAAGATTCTGGCTGACCTCGCTGCCACCGACGGCCCGGCCTTCGCTGAAATCATCAAGATCGCTCAGGAAGCTCTGAAGACCAAGGCTGCTGCCATGGTTAAGGCCTGATTCGACAACGATTATTTCGCTCAACGGGCGGTTCTTCGGAACCGCCCGTTTTTGTTTACCCAGCCGCTGGCAACCGTCCGTCCAGTTGGTAACCGAGAGCCGATATAACCCCACGGGACCTTGGCCGCCCTAACGGCCGTTTGGCGAGCTCCGCATTGGGTTCCAAGAAGCAGTTCAGGGCCTAGAGCGGCATTCCGTTCGGGACGACCTCGCCGGCGGCTTTCAAATGCCCTCGGCAAACGAGGGCACCGGATGCACGACCGCTACTTCTGGAGGCAACTGTTCGCCCGCCCGTGCCAGCAGGCGATATTCACGGATGTGGAAGCTGATATTGCCCCCTTCGACCAGTCCGAGCCGGTTAAATTCCTCTTTGGTGATCCGCGTGCGCAACTTCAGTCCGTCGCTCATTTCCAGTTCCAGACGAAGCAAAAGCCCCAAGAAGTAAACGTGTTTAAGCCGCGCGCCATAACGGTATTCGGCCGGGTTGGCGGAGAGCAGCACGGAATAGGGCCGAAAACCGATCCGCAACGACTGGCCGTTGGCCGCTCCGTGGGCCGGAAACACCAATTGTCCCAACCGAGCGGCTCCGGCTTGGACCTGTAAATCGAGCACGTTGAGCGCCCCGATGAAGCGGGCCACAAATTCACTGCTGGGCTGCTCGTAAACTTCTCTGGGCGTGCCGATCTGTTCCAGTTGGCCACGGCTAAAAATCACGATGCGGTTGCTGACTTCCATCGCCTCTTCCTGATCGTGCGTGACGAACAGGGTGGTGACATTCAATTCGTCATGCAGATGCACCAGCCAATCGCGTAGTTCTTGGCGAATCTTGGCATCCACCGCGCCGAAGGGTTCATCCAAGAGCAGCACGCTGGGCTTCGGCGCCAAAGCTCGGGCGATAGCCACCCGCTGGCGTTGACCGCCGGAGAGTTGGTGCGGATAGCGTTTACCGAGTCCATCGAGCCCGAAAAGTTTCAGGAGTTCCTCCACTCGGCCAGTCAGGTCGGCGCGGCGCCACTTCTTGATCTTGAGGCCGAAGGCGATGTTGTCGAAGACGCTCATGGTCTTGAACAGCGCATAGCTCTGGAAAACGAAGCCGATGTTTCGCTGCTGAACCGGCACGTCATTCATGCGCTGGCCGCGAATCATAACGTCGCCCTCGGTGGGCACCTCCAAGCCTGCGATCATGCGCAGGACCGTAGTCTTGCCGCCGCCGCTCGGCCCGAGGAGCGCGACGAGTTCGCCTTCTGTAACCGTCAGTGAGACGTTGTCCACGGCGGTCACCTCGCCGAAGCGTTTGGAGACGGATTTCAGCTCAATGCTCATAGGTGCGAAGTTTCGTCCTGGTGGCCGGAATCAGCCGGCGCGCCCTGCGCCGCCGCCTGTTCGCGGTGCTGTTTCCATTCGAGGTAGGTCTTGAGGAACAGCGTCAGCAAGGCCAGCAGGGCTAGCAGGCTCGCAACGGCGAAGGCAGCTGGGCCTTGGTATTCGTGGTAAAGTTTCTCCACGCGCAGCGGCAGGGTGTCAGTCTGGCCGGTGATATGCCCACTCACCACGGATACTGCACCGAATTCCCCCATTGCTCGCGCGTTGCACAGGATCACGCCGTAGAGCAGCCCCCATTTCACGCTTGGCAGGGTGACGTGCCAGAAGGTCTGCCAGCCGCTGGCACCCAAGGTCAGGGCGGCCTGTTCCTGGTCGGAACCTTGCGCCTGCATCAGCGGGATAAGTTCCCGCGCCACAAACGGAAACGTGATGAAAACGGTGGCTAGGGCGAGGCCGGGCACGGCGAAGATGATGCGCAGATCGCGATCCATCAGCCATTCACCCCAATAGCCCTGCAGCCCAAAAAGCACGATGAAGATCAGCCCTGCGACGATGGGCGAGACTGAAAAGGGCAGGTCGATCAACGTGATGAGCAGTGCCTTGCCCTTGAATTCAAATTTCGCGATCGCCCACGCGGCGGCGAGACCGAAGACGACGTTCAGCGGCACGCTGATGGCCGCGACCAAGAGCGTCAGTCGCATGGCGGCCAGCGAGTCGGGATGCCGCAACGACGCCCAGTAGTGCGGGAGTCCTTTGGCGAAAGCTTGCGCGAACACGTTGATCAGCGGCAACAGCAGGAAGACCCCGCAGAAGAGCCCAGCGACGCCGATGAGCAGCCACTTCACCCAAGGCGATTCCTCGGAGCCGCGTTGCGACTTCTGCGTCCCCACGACGGCTTTGCGTTTGAGACTTCCAGCCATGATTCAGCGTTCGTAACGGCTCGCCCAGCGTTCCAGTCCGTTGATGACAGCCAGCAGCGTGAAGGAGCAGACCAGCAATACCACCGCGAGCGCCATGGCCCCGGTGTAATCGTATTCCTCCAACCGCATCACAATGAGATAAGGCGCGATTTCAGTCCGGTTCGGCAGATTGCCTGAAATGAAAACGACGGACCCGTATTCCCCAATCGCCCGCCCAAAAGCCAACGCAAAGCCCGTCAGTAAAGGGGGCAACAGCAACGGCACAATAACGCTGACGAAGGTGCGGGCTCGCCCCGCGCCCAACGTGGCGGCGGCTTCTTCGAGTTCGCGTTCCAAGTTTTCCAGCACTGGCTGCAGCGTGCGGACCACAAACGGCAAGCCGGTGAACGTCAGGGCAATGACCACGCCCAACGGAGTGAAGGCACCCTTGATCCCCAGCGGAACAAGGAATTGCCCCAACCAGCCATTGGGCGAAAATAGATCGGCCAACGTGAGCCCCGCGACCGCCGTGGGGAGGGCGAACGGAAAATCCACCAAGGCATCCAAGACGCGGCGTCCTGGAAACGAGTAACGGGTCAGGACCCAAGCCAGCAGGGTGCCGAACACCGCGTTAATCAGCGCGGCGATCAGCGACGCGCCGAAAGTGAGGCGGTAAGCCGCCAGCGCACGGTGCGTGGTGGCCAGCCGCCAAAACTCGGTCCACGTCAACTCGGCCGCCCGTAAGACGAGTCCACCCAACGGAATTAGCACGACGACGCTCAGATAAAAAAGCGTGAATCCGAGCGTCAATCCAAAGCCCGGCAACGGACTATGTTTCTTGAGTGCCATGCGCGTCGCGGGCAGTGACCAGTGCGTCCTGCAAAACTACTCCCAACGTGGTTTTGAGGTAAAACAATAAATACGACAGACTTAGTTGGGATTTAATTCCCTTTTGGCTGACCTCGTTGACGCCGAAAACGCGGTGGCCGGGTTTTCGGCGCTCCTTGGCTCTCCCGACCGGGGCGGCCGGTTTACCGTCATGGGGCGGTCTCCGTGGCCAAACCCATCCGGGTGATTTCCAATTGCTGGATCAAGTCCAACACCTTGATAACGTGCTGGTAGTCGGTGTCGCGGGCACCTTTGATGACGAGCGCGACGTCGGGGTTGGCGTTTTTCAGGGCCGTGAGCGAGCCGCGCAATTGCTCCAAGGTCAGCGACTGGCCGTTGAGTGACACGACGCCGGTGACGGCGACAACGATCTGGTTGGGCTTGGTCGGTTCCGTCGGCTGAGGCGGCGGCACCTGCGCCGACGGCAGGTTCAGCTCGAGGTTATTCACCAACTGCGGCGTCGTGATGATGAAGATCACCAGCAGCACGAACGCGAGGTCGAGTAACGGCGTGATGTTCAGCTCGTTCAACGAACTGTGCTGGGAACGGGAAACCTTCTTCATGGCAGGGCTAGGCAGTTGGCGTCCACTTCCTCCATCACGTCGAAGCGGACCAAGAACTGCCCGGGGAAATTTTTCGGCGGCGGGCGGCTGAGCGCGGTGGTCTGGGCCACCGCCCGGCGCACGGATTCACCCCAGGCGGCGTGCCCGGAACCGCGCTTCCAGGTCGTGCCGGTCACCTGTCCGCTGTGGCTGACGTTGACCTCCACCTCGGCGACGAAGTTCCGGTCCTCGATGCCCTCCAGCCGCAGCCACTTGGACCGCAGGCTGAATTCGACGAAGCCCTTGTAGATCTGCACGGGGTCGGAGCTGCTTTCGACCGCCGTCGCGCCGTCGCTGAAACTGAACGCGGGCAGGCCCACCGCCGGCGGCGCCGCGGCCGGGGCCGTGCTGGTCGGCGGCGGGGCGGCCTGGGAGGTCGTGGGGGGCGGCGCGGCTACGACGTGCGGCGGCGGCTCGGCGGGCTGGGGTTGCTCCGGCGGCGGCTCGACCGGTTTCTCGGGCTCCTTCGGTTTCTCGGGCTCGGGCGGCTTCTCCTTCGGCGCCATCGTCACGGCGATGGTCTTGAGCTGCTTGCCCAAGTAGCCCTCGCGCGCGGCGAAGAAAATCAGCGCCCCGATGATCAAGCCGTGGAAGACCGCGGAGACGATCAAGCTGACCTTCGTCGAGTGCTTCTTTTTGCGTTGGATGGCCATGACGGAATCAGCGTTCTCCCGGGGCAAGCGGCTCGGTGGCGAGGTCCACCTTCACCACGTTGGCCTGCTGGAGCATGTCGAGCACGCCCACGATGCGGTCGTATTTGGTCTTGGCGTCGCCGCGCACGATGACGCTCAGGTCCGGGTCGTCGGTGCGGAGCTGGACCAACTGGGCGTGCAAGGCCGCCGGGTCCACTTCGAGCTTGTTCAGGTAAAGCTTCCCGGTGCTGTCCACCGTGACGTAGTTGGCCTTGCGTGGCGGGTCCTTCTCCCGCTTCGAGGCAGTCGGCAGCTTCAGGTCGAGATCGTTCACCACCGGCGTGGTGGTGATGATGAAGATCACCAGCAGCACGAACGCGAGGTCGAGCAACGGGGTAATGTTCAACTCCGTGAGCGAGTGGTGATGCGACTGGGAGCACTTCTTCATCGCGGGCTGGGCGTGAGACCGGTCAGCGGGCGAGCGTAACCTTCGCTTCGCGGATGGCCGAAACCAGCCGGTCGCCGAGTGCCTCGTTGGCGGCGGTGATTTCCTCGGCCAGCGGGCGGTTGTCCACGTAGGCGTGCTCGATGGCGATGGCGAACTCCGTGGCGAAGTTGTCCAGCTCCTGCGTGATGGCGCGGATGCTGGAAACCATGAAATTGTAGGCAAACATGGCCGGGATCGCGACGAATAGGCCGACGACGGTCGCGATCAGCGCGCCGGCGACGCCGGGTGCCATGGCGGTAAGGCTGGCGGAGTTGGCCTTGGCGATGCCGGAGAACGTCTCCATCATCCCCCACACCGTGCCGAGCAGCCCGATGAACGGGCCGCCAGCCACCGCCGTGGACAGCACGATCATGCCTTTCTCCAACGACAGCGCCTGCTGGCTGGCGGTGCGTTCAAGCGCCACCTTCACCGAGTCGAAGGACGCCACGCTCACCTTGGTCTGGTGCGAGCGGGCGAGCCCGTCGGTCTGCCCCAAATCCGCGTCCGGCCCTGTTCCCTTGGCGGTGGCCTTCACCGCGATGGAATTATTCTTCAGGTGGTAGGTCAATTCGTCGGCGCCGGCGACATACAGTTCGTAGGCGGGCGCGCCGTCGTAATCCTCGTTCTTGCGGGCCAGTTCGAGCGGGTCACGGGTCGCCCGATAGGAAGCAAAAAACTTCTTCGCTTCGCGTCGGGCGCGCCAAAGCTGCCAGGCCTTGGTGAAGATGACGGTCCAACTGAACAGCGAGACGATGATGAGGGTGCCGATGGTGATCTTGCCTTCGGTGGTGGCCTTCTCGAAGGCGAACTGAAGCGCGCCGTCGGCGAACAGGGGAGTGATGGGGAACGAGGTCATGGTTGCGGAGATGGATGGGAAAAGAGTAGCGGCTAATTGCGCTTGGGAGCGGTGGGTAGGATGACGGTCACGCGGCCGACCGTGCGGGTCAGCTTGGGCCTGCCCGCGAGTTGCCGTTTGGGTTCGTCGTCGGCCTTGTCCTCCTGGGCAGCCACAGGCTTCGATTGGTCTTCGTTGGCGAGGCTCTGGCCGGTGTTGGCGAGGCTCTGGCCGGTGTTGGCGGCCGCCGTGCCGGCGCCGAAGCCGACTTGGGACGAGGACACGTCACCGCTGGCGCTGACGTTCTGGGACAGCAACGCGGCATCTACGGTCGCCCCGCTGGCGCTCACGCTGCCCACGCCGACAATCGTGCCCGAGAGGTGGCCTCCCGCGCCGACGCTAACACTGCCCTGCGCGAGCGCGGTCACGTTCACGTTCTGCTGGGCGTTCAGGTCGATGTTCTCACGGGCGAACACGAGCCCCTGAATATCGCCGGTCGCCTCTAGCTTCACGGTGCTGCCAATCACGCCCGAGCCGCGGGCATCAATGTTGCCCTCATGCACGACGCTGCCGTTGGCGTCCTTGGAGCCAGCACGCAGAGTCACCGTGCCAGTGCTCGTGCCGACGCCATTGAGCGGAATCTGAACCACGCCACCCGCACTCGCGACGATGTCGCCCCGCGGCGTCTCAACCAAGATGTTGCCCACAGTATTCCGCGAGGTGGGAAACGCCGCATCAAGCGACGGCGGAAAGGTCGTCGCCAAGATACCGCTGCCGGGAATCGTCGGCGAATAGGTCAGGATCTGCCGGGTCAGCGGGTCCACGGAGAGCTTTTCCACCGTGGCCGAACCGGAGCCGCCCGTGCCTGCGTCCACGTTGCCCTCTAGGGAACGCACGGTGACATTGCCGCCGTCGTAGCCAGCGATACGCGAGCCGTTCACGTCAATGTTGCCGCGGGCGATGACCGTCACGTCGCTGGGATCCACCGTGAAAATACCGCGGGCGTTCGCGTCGCTGGCGGTGAAGGTGCGGGAACCGACGTTCACGCTGCCCTCGGCGACGACGGTAATGTCGCCGCCGTTCAACGAGGCGATCTTGGTCGAGAACATCTCCAGATTGCCGCCCAAGGTGACGTTGAGGTCCGCGCCCTCAGTAAAGAGCTTGGCCAGCGCCGCGTTGCCGCGCGGCCCCTGCGACACGATGCCGCTGGTCGCGCCCAGATCGAGATTATGAGCCCGCACGTCGAACGCGCCGCCGCCGCCGAGGCGGTAGCCCGTGTCTGAGTTCAAGGGCACGTCCTGACTGGCGGCGTAGAGCTGGTTGGCGATGTCCGGCGGCAGCGTGGCCACTAGCCGGGTTTCGGGCTCTCCGTTCGGCTTCACCACCGGCTGCCCCGTCGCGTCGAACACGAGCACTGGCGTGTTGAGCAGCAGTTGCAGTTCATCGCCCGTCATGCGGCCTTGGAAGGTCAGCGCCTTGGTGGTGGCGTTGAAGAAGAACTTGCTCTCCAGCCCGGCCAAGGCGCCGGTCAGCGGCGGGAAAATCAGGCCCAGTTCGAAGGCGGAGAAGTCAGGCTTCGTCGCGAGCGGGACGCTGGTGAATTCGTTGCGGTTGCTAATGTCGCCCGCCACGTGGAGCTTCGTCACGTCGTCCGCGCGCAGATTCTGGCCGTCGAAGCGGCTGTTCACCAAGTTGCCGCCCACGCTGAGCTCCGCGCGCTTCGGCGAGCCCAGCAGAATTCCCTGCAGGTCGCCGGCGATGTCGAGCCGCACAGGTTCCGCATCGTTCAGGTGCAGCGGCGGGGTGGCGTGGTCCGAAATGCCAAAGTCACCGAAGCTCCGATACTGCGTCTTGCTGCTGTCGGAAACGATGAACTGCGCGAGGTCGCCCGCCTTGTTGCCGACGAGCGAGCCGCCGTCCGTCGTCGCGAGGTTCAGATTACCGAGCGGCGAAGGGAACAGCACTACGTCATTGCCCAGCACCACCCCGCCCGCCCCGGCGGTGATCTCCAGGGTGCCGGGATAAATCGGCGGCATGCCCTGCGAGAAGGCGTCGTTGAAACGGGGCAAGGCTGTGCCGCGAAGTTGCACCGAATTGCCCGCCGTCAACGACGTGTAGGCGTTCGCCGCATAGTCGAAGCGGTGGCGGTTCGCAGAGGTGCTGGAACCCAGATTGTTGAACAGGCCATTCGGGTTCCGCACTTCCTGCAGCAGAAGGTCACGCTGTGCGGCCACCGTCCACCCACCACTCACCACGCTCAGCGCCAACAGCCGCGAGGCGGTGCCGGCATCCCGACCGGCGGTGATCGTGCCCGCACCGTTGCGGGCGACGAAGTGACCGCTGACATCGCGTCCCGCATTGATCGTGACGTTGCCGGGTTCCGCTCCGAACGCCCCGCTGCCAGCGTCGCTTTGCAAGCCGCCGGCGAGCGGCAAGTAGCTGCTGACGTCCTGTCCCGCCGTCAGGCTCACGTCACCACCGGCTGCGGTGCTGATGCCGCCGAGGTTGGCGTCCACTTGATAACCGCTAGGCAAGAAGCGGAATCCGTTGGCCTTCGTGCCGGAATTGATGCTGCCCGCCAGCGCCTGGACTGAGAGGTCGCCGCCGCCCACGGTGCGGATGTGTCCGCCGGCCACGGTCACATTGTTGCCGGCGAGCAGGCTGACGTCGCCGTTGTGGGCCTCGAGCGAACCAGTGCCGATGAAGGCGAGGTTGCCGAGGCCTGGCGTGACCACGTCCGCGCCCGCGGCGAAGTTTCGGCCAGCCAGCAAGTTCACCGACCAGTTCTCGCCCGCGACGATGCTGGCACCGTTGGCGAGGGTCAGATTGTTACCCGCTTCCAGCTTCAGCCGGCTGCCAGGTTCATTCAGCCCGGTGCTTGCGCCGAGATCCCAGAGTGTGCCGGAGGCAATGGTGAGGTTCCTCGTCGCCTGAAGCGTGATTTGAGAGAAGCCGACGAAGGCGGAATTCACGTCAAGGTTCAGCGTGCCCGCCGGGGGATCGCCGGCCCCGACGGAACCCGAACCGACGCTGCCGCTGCCCAAGTTGCCGATCACGATGTCCAGCGGATCAATCAGCAACCGGCCACCGTGCTGGCCGGGCGCCGCCCGCCCATCAATTATCGACCGAATGACGGACATGAAGGGCGCGGAAACTTCCACCAAGCCGCCGGCACCACCCTCGGTCCCGCCGCTCACCTTGATTCGCGACGCGGCGTCATCCGTGAAGGTGCCCTCGGATTTGAGGACGATTCGCCCCCCGTCGCTTTCGCCGGTGCGGTCGCCCCGGGCAAAGATTTCAGAAGCCCGCCCAGCGCAATGGACTCCGAAGCGACCAGTTCGATGACCCCGTTGCGTTCGCGAACTGAGTTCGCCTGCACGAGGCCGTTCTGATTCACGACCTGCGCGTTCAAGGCGATGGAGCCAGCATCCGCGAGCAGGCGGCCGGAATTGTCCACCGAGCCAGAGGGAAGCCGGACAGTCGCGCTGAGCGCACGACCGTCCGGCCGGGAACTCACCAACACCTCCTTGGCGGCGAGCAGACTGAGATTTCCTTCCGGCGCGCTGAGCGTGCCGTGATTTTCGACGCGCTCCGCGATCAGGAACAGGGAGCCGGCTTTGCCCGCGTGAAGCGCACCGTAGTTGACGATGCTGGCTTGTGGCGGCGCGCCGTTGAACTGCCAGAACAACCCGGCGCTGGACTCGACCGGGGTCACAGCCGCCGTGGACACGATGAGGCCGGCGGCGCTGACGAACGCGTGCGGGCCAAAGTAGAAGCCGGCGGAGTTGATCAAGACCACGTTTCCGTTGGCCTCCAGAGAGCCGAGAATCTGCGAGGGGGTGGCGTCGTGAATCTGGTTCCAGACGAACGACGTCGGCGCAGGCTGAAGGAAACGGGTCGTCTCCCCGGGCGCGATGTTGAACGACTGCCAGTTGAGGAAAGCGTGCTCCGAGGCAGTGATGGTGAGCTGGGTGCCGTTGATCACGGCGCCCGCCGTGCCGCTCTGCACGGACAACCCCGCGGGATTCGCCCCAGCCGCCCAAGGCGATAGCACAGCCATGAAGCAACCGCCCCAGATCGGTAGGTCGAACCCGAATTCAAAGGCAGAGCCGCCCGATGTTTGTGGCGTTTTCGCATTCATCAGAACTGTCCTCCCACGGAGAAGTAAGCGCGGGGATCTCCCGCGCGGCGGTTGGGCGAATCCAGCAGCGGCCAACCCAGCGAAACGCGCACGTCCAGGTGGTTATTCACGTTGGCCGAGACGCCGAAGCCGGCGCCCCAGAGGGAAATGCTCAGGTCACCATCAAAAGGAGTTTCGAGGTGGTAGGCCTGCCCATAATCCATGAACACCGAACCGCGCAGCCAAACCGGAACGGAACCGACCCCGATGGGCACGGGCGCGGTGATAAACGGTGTCCGCAGCTCCGCGCTGGTAAACCAGCCCGCGTCGCCGAAGACGTCGCCCTCGAAGTAACCGCGGACGCTGTTCAGGCCGCCGAGCGAGAATTGTTCGTTGGCGATCAGCGCGCCCGTCGCGATCTGGCCGTTAGCCCGCAGCAGCAGCGACCAGTCCTTGAACACCCTTTGATCCCGGGTCAGCGCCAGCGTCGCACGACCGTAGCTGGCCGTGGCGTTGGTCGAGTAGGCGGCGGCCGCAAAGTGTCGCTCTTCGCCGACCCCATTGCCGCCCAAGCCGAGGCTGGCCGAAAAAGTGCCCCCGCGGTCGCTCTGGGAATAGTCCGCCGACACGACGAGGGGCAGATACTGGACCTCGATGCTGCGTGTCGGCTGGGGCGACGAGACTTGGCTTTCGATGGTCTGGGAGCCCTGCGCGTTGGTCACCACGGTGGTGATGAGGAAGTTGTTGGTGTTGAAGCTGTGCAGCAGGTAGCGCTTCCAGTCGAGGCCGCCCGAGAAACTCCAGCGGTCGGTGTCGGTGAGCGCCAGCGGCAGGCTCAGCCGGGTGCCCGCGCTCTCGTTGACGGTGAGGTTCTGGCCGGTGTCCTGCGAGACGATGGTGATCAGCGGCGTCTGCGACACGAGGCTGACCGGTCCGCGCTGGAGGCCGGTGTCGCTGGAGGCGGCGCTGACAAAGACCGATAGGTCGGGCCGTGAACTGGCCGGCGGCAGGCGAAACTGGCGCGTGGCCTCGTCGAAACCGAAGCGCGTCGAATTGGCCACCTGCTGCTCCACCGAGGCCGGATTGCCAAAGGGCAGCCGGTAATAGGCGCCGTAGTTGGCGATCAGCGGGCGGTTGAAGAAATAGTCGGGAACGAGCCCGTCGCCTTTGAATTCCTCGGGCGAGAAGCCGTAGGAAAGGCCGACCTGATGCTCCCGCTGCCAGAGGTTGTTGTATTGGGCCGAAGAACTGACCCGCCATTCGGGCGTGCCCGGCGTGGCTTGGTTGTTAACCTCGACGCGGCCGTGGAGCGGGAGCCGATCCTTGACGCGCAAAGTCAGCGCGCTGGTGCCCGGCTCGGGGCCGGGGCCGACGATGGGATAGATCGTGCGGTCCCGGTTCTGATTCGCGAGGTCCAGCTCGCGCTGGAACACGAGGCTGTTGAACAGGGCGTTGGTCCGAAGGCTCGGCAGCGCCCGGACGACGTTGTTCGAGCTGAAGTGGCGGTTCCCCGAGACTTGGATCTCCGCCAGCACGCCTTCGGTGACCTGCACCTTGACGACGGCATTGGTGAGTTGCTGGGGCGGCAGCCCGACGGACACGGTCGCAAACCCGCGCTCGCGGTAGGCCAATTGGAGCTGTCCGAGCGCCTTCTGGATTTGCGGCAGCGTGATGGCCGGTCCGGTGGCGTTGGTGAAGACCTGCTCGACGAATTCGGGCCGCAGGAGGGTATTGCCGGCAACGTCGTAGCGGCGCACCTCGAAGGTCGGGACGGCGGGCGGGCGATTGGTGGGAACCGGGTTTGGGGCAATCCGCTGACGGGAAAGGCGGGCGGCCGGCGAAAGCCCTTCGTCCACGGCGACGATCACCGTGCCGCCGGTCAGCAACTGCTGCGGGAGCCTTACAGAGGCGCCGGAATAACCGCGTTCCCGGTAGGCGGCTTGCAGGCGTGTCACCACCTGTTGGAGCTGGTCCAAGCCAAGGGGAGTTCCAGCAGCCGGGCTGAGGAGTCGGTCAAGCTCTTCGACGGCCAGCACGGAGTTACCCCGCACCTCAAAGTGGTGGATGTCGTAGGTCGGCGCCGTGGGCGGGGGCACGCCGCCGTCAGTGACGCGCAGGCGGACCACGCCGTCGGTCAGCGGTTGCGAAGGCAACTGCAACGCCACCCGGCGATGACCCTGATCCCGGTAAGCCTGCTGGAGGGAACGTAAGGTCCGGCGAATATCGGCAAGCGGGACCGCCGGGCCAGTTGCTGGTGCAGTAAGCCGGCGGACCAAGTCCGGTTCGAGAGCCGGCCCGCCGGAGAGTTCGTAGCGTTCGATGGCGTAGGTGACCGCCGTGGGGGCGTTGGTGGTGGCCACGGGACCACCCGCTTCCGCACCGAGCAAGACAGCGGCGGTGACACCCGTGAGGGCCGACCGCGAACCTAGGCGGGCACGGCGCGCAACGGACGCGGAGAAAGTTGGGCGGAACTGGGCCATGAATGGAGGGTGAAGATGAGTTCAGAACCGGCACGGGGCAGTCACCCGCGCCGGTCCCAGGGAATAGTCACTCGACCGGAGCGACCGGGGCGCCATCGGCTTGGCGTTCCACGCGCAGGCGGCTGATGGGAATAGAGAACGCGGACACCTGTAGTTCAGCGTCGATGGATTCGATGAGTTTGGTCCGGAAGTTCCGGACATTGGCGGAAGCCGTGGTCCGGTTGAGCAGGTGCTCGTAAACCCAGAGGCTGTATTGGCCGCTGATGACCGGGCTGAAGTCGTTGCCGGTATTGCTGAACGTGCCCTTGAAGGCCTTGCTGCCGTTGTAGCTCAGCACGTTCTGCCCACCGTTCACGTTGAACGAGTCCACCGAAATCAGGTAGCTGATGGCCGGGCCGTAGTTGTTGAGGTGCGTGGTGATCTGGGTCGCGTTCCGGCCGGTGGGATCATGGATGAACTTTTGCTGGGTGGTATCCCACTGGTTCTGAATTGGGTTGCCGGTGAAGAGCGACTCCAAGAACAGCGTGACGCGCTGGCCGGCGGTCGGGTCGCGGTTGATGAAATAGATCGGGTCCGTGTCGTTCGTGTTGCCGGTGAAGAACCACGCCGGGGCGGAGCCGTTGGCCGCGAGCGTCTTCAACTGGTGGGTGGTAATGTTGGTCAGCCCGGCTGGGGCGGAGCTGCTCTTCACCAGGTTGATGGGCGTGGCGCCGAAGAGGGCGTCCTCGAGCACGGGGGTTGTGAACTGGGTCGCCTGCTGGAAGATGGACGAGAAGGCGATGTTCGACTGGAGATTCACGGTGTTGGTGTCGCCCGCGGTGGACGACGCGAGGAAGTTCACGTTGCGGTTCTGCGTGAGGTCCTGCACGCCGGCGACCGCGCCGTTGTAGAAGGCGCGCACCGTGACGTTCTGGTCGCCGTAGAGCGCCGGAATCTTGCCGGTCCAGGTGACCTTGAGCGCGGTCGGCGTGGCCGGAGCGTCGGCCGGATTCTGCGAGGCGAGGTTCGCCCCAAAGAGGCTCCTGATGGAGCGGTAGGCGGTATCGCGGAAGGCGACGGCGCCGGAGAGGTTGATCTCCACCTGCGCGTAGGCGCTGGCGGCGGTAAGCGCGGAGCCCACCAGGGTGACCAGGGAGAATTTGAGCGTTTTCATGTTTCGAGCGACGGGACGTGATTGGTTTTCAGTTTCGATTCGGACCGATGGACAAAGTGTTTGGCTGAGGACGGCTCAGGGCAGGACTTCGACGGCAAAGAAGCGAACGGCGGCCGCGCTGGTGTCCTGGAGGGACTGCACGGAACCATTGCCGGTGAGGGTGGGGCCGGTGGCCCAGGTGGTGATGGGCGAACCCAGTCCAGCCGCATCGGTGGCCCGCAGGGTGTAGTTGGCGCCGTTCACCGTCGCGAAGGACACGGTGGTGACGTCGCCGTCGTGCGTAACCGTAGCGATCTCCGGCACGGGAAGCGCCGGGCTGCCGGTATTGAAGGTCAGCGTGCCGTCGGGCTTGAGCTCGAAGTAGCCGAGGAAACGTCCGGCCGTGTTGACCGTGCCCGCCGCCGTGGTGCCGGGCAGCAGCTCATAGAGGTCGGACCGGGAGACGTTTCCGGGCGCGCCGTCAAAATCGTCGGCCGTGAGGTTCTCCACGTTTCCTTGGAAGGTGTTGGCGTAGTTGCCGGTCGCGCCGATCACCTGGCTGACGTTGAAGTTGTTGTTCACCGGGATGACCACGCCGGTGGCCGTGTTGTCTGGGCCGCCGGGCAGGTTGCTGCTGCCTTGGGCGGCGTTGTAACCGACGCCGTCGATCTGGGCGCCCGCGAGTCCCTGGGCCGACTGACCCTTGCGGAGCCACGGCGTGCTCTGGGTGCCGCTCTCCGTCCGGGGCCGGGCAATCCACAGCGTTTGTAGCGGGACGTTCGGGTCCGCCGGCGGTCGGTTGGCCCCGGCGACGGACCACCGGAGGCCATTCAGGCTGGGGAACGCCGAGTTGAGCTGCGCCGCGGAGAGGTTCGCAAGGGGCACCGTCGTGCCGGCGGGCAGCGCGTAGTAGTGGGTCGCCTTGCCAAGGTTCACCGCGTAGTCCGAGGCGTTGCCGGTCTGGCGGAAGGCCAGCACTAAATCGCCCGAGCTGTAGAGGAAGGGCGCCGCGGTCAGCGTCGCCGTGAACCAGGCAAACCCGCCCAAAACCCCATCGAGGCCGGGGAATAGGCGATGATTTGAGTGAGTCTTCATGATGCGTCTTTCGTTTGTGACTTCGGGTTGCTGCGCGGTTGGTTCCAGACCCGCGGGTAAGGCGTGGCGACAGCGTTGGACGCTGGCTTTCTGAAACTTCCCGGGCAGAACTTCCGGTGATCCGGTCAGTCCCGTGGAATGGCTGGGTGACGAAGACGCCTCCCGTGGTCGGGCGGGCGTAAAAGCGGATTAAGGCGCTGCGGTCATCGGCGGTGCGGGCGTCAGAAGGAAAGCTGCACGCGGGTGGAGAGGACGTTTTCGTCCTGCGCGGTGACGGTCGCCAGCGCGATGACGGTGGCCGGGTCGGCCACGTTCACCGGGGCTCCGCCGCCCTCAAAGGTCGTGTGGGTGAAGCTGGACAGCACGCGCACGTTGCGGTTGAGCCACCAGTTCAGACCCACGCTCCAGGAAGTCGCGCCGGTGGCCGAGGCCAGCGGGTTGGCAAAGGTCGGGAACGCGTCGTCATCCACGTCGAACTTTGAAAACCGGCCCACCAACTGCCACGCGCCCCAGCCGCCGCCGGGCAGGCTGAACGGCCGGATCGGATTGATCCCGGAGTAGGAAGCGGCCTCGCCGGTCAGCACCCATTCGGCGGTCAACTGCCACGCATCGTGGGTCAGTCCCGCGGAGCGGAATGTGGTGCTGTTGTAGACCTCTTGGCTGGAGACCGCGTATTCGCCCAGCAGCCCAAACGGGCCGTAGTAGAACGAGCCCTGCGGGGAGAGCCGCCAGTGAACGCCGTCGGCCACGACCGGGCCGACGGTGGGGTTGTAGGCGAAGAACTGCTGGTTGCCCGGCGTGGTCGAATAGCCGGGCGCGGTCGCACCCACTCGGGGCAAGCCCACCGCGTTGGAACTGACCTGGCTGTAGGAACCACCGAGGCCGAAGCCAAAGCCCTGCAGCGGCTTGAGCGCGGCCTGCTTGAACGGCTGGAAGAAGAGCCGGCCGGCGAATTCCTTGTCGTCGGAGTAGTCGAAGTTCGCCGGATTACGCTGATCGCCGGCGTTGTTGAAGATGCCCGCGGCAAACGAAACGGTGTCGTCCCAAAGTTTTCCGGAGAACTGGGCGCCGACGTTCCGCTGCGGCACCAAGTCGCTAACGAGCGAGCGTTCGTTAAACGGCAAGACCGTGACGCCTTGGAGCAGCTCCAGTCCGACGGGGCCCTTGAACTTGCCGATCCGGGCCTCGAAGGCGCCGAATTTATAGGCTACGGACGCATCCAAAATCTGAATCTGGTCCTGCCCGAGCCCACCATATTGCGGCGCGACCACATATTCGAAGTCCTTGAACAGCGTGCCTTGAATGGCGGTGCGGACGCGGCGCAGATAGAACCCGTCGTTGCCTTCGAGTAGCGGGTTGTCGTGGAAGAACACTTGGGCGTCGGCTTGGACCAAGCCCTTGAGCTTGAAGGCGAAGTTGCCGTCGCCCGAAGTGAAGCTGAGTCCGCCGGCACCAGCCGAGAACTTGGGCGCCTCCTGGGCCTTGGCTTCGGCGGCTTCCGTGGCGAGTTCCCGCTGGCGTTCGACGAGCTTGATTTGCTGCTCTAGTTCGCGCGTCGTCGGGCCCTCTTCGGCGGCTACCGCGATCTCCGGCAGCACGCGTCCGGCCTCGAGGGCCTTGAGCTTGCTTTCAAACTCCGTGAGGCGCGTGAGGAGCTGCTGGGAGCGTTCCTCGGCCGCCCTCAACGCCGCCGCCTGGCCGGCCCGCTCAGCGCCACTGGCCGTCGCCCGTTCCGTCTGCTGGCTTTCCAATTGGGTCAACTGTTCCTGTAGCCGACGAATGACCTCGGCTTGGGACTGTTGGGCTTGGGCGACTTGTTGGGTCATCGCGCTAAAGCGGGCGGAGGCGGCCGTAAGTTCCGTGGCGAGGGCAGCCTCGGTGACGCCCAACCGATTGCTGAGCGCGGTCTGTTCGGCGGACGGTTTGCAGCCAGCCGCGACCCAAAGCACGCCTAGGGTGGCGACCGTCGGTAGCGGTTGAAAATGAGCAGAAAGCGGTTTCATCACTGGGGGCGCAGGGACCGGGAACGACGGTTGCGGGGCGAATTCAAAACGAGGGTTCACTCACCGAGTTCAGCGGGTAACGAATCGTGGCAAAGGACTGCTCCAGAAATGCTCAAATATTCTGCGCCACGGCTTGGAGGTAGCGGTATTCAACGAGGATCGTTTGCAGGGCGGCCACCAAGGCATCCACCTGGCGGTGGAGCGGCGCCTTTTGCGGGGTCTCCAAGGTGATTTCAAACGGCGGCTGCGGCAGGCCGGGGGTGGATTGAAGCATGCCTTGGTAGCCGTCGTGAATGACGCCGTGACGGGCATGGAAGCCGTCGATCACTTCGCGGTGGTTACGCGGCAGAAAGCGACTGGCTTCCAAGAGCGCCGGAGCCAGCAGATGCTGCGACAACACGGCCCCCTTCACAAAGCC
>CAIJLV010000124.1 GCA_903821635.1 uncultured Verrucomicrobiota bacterium
CTTCGGCAAAACCCACTTCCTTAAGCTTGTCGAGCGTCACCACTGTTCGCTCCTGGCCGCAAACTTTGTAGCAGTTGAAGATAATGTCACCCAACTGACTCTTGCCGCAACTCCTGTTGAAGAATCCCAACTCGGCCGGCCAGATTTCAGAAAAAATCACACGTCCGACAGTCGTCTCGATGACCTTGAGGGTCGAATTGCCGTAAACGGTTTTGCGACCAAAGTCAGGGTTGGATATCCGAATCCGATCGTGGGTCTTTATTGCGCCGTCCATCTGGGCAAATATGACCTCTGATTTGGTGTCAAACAGCATTAGCCGTTCGCCTTCCTTACGGACCTTGCGCGGCTCAGCAGTCAGATAATAGCAACCCAAAGTGATGTCTTGGGTCGGCGTCATGATCGGTTTGCCGCTAGACGGACTGAAGATGTTCAGCGGCGCCATCATCAGCAGTCGGGCTTCCAACTGAGCCTCCACCGAAAGAGGCACGTGAACCGCCATCTGGTCGCCGTCGAAATCGGCGTTGTAGGCAGTGCAAACAAGCGGGTGAATGCGGATCGACTCGCCTTCGATCAAAGTCGGTTCAAACGCCTGCACTGAGAGACGATGAAGGGTCGGAGCGCGATTCAGTAGGACTGGGTGCCCCTTCGTCACTTCATCGAGAATGTCCCAAACTTCAGCCGACTGCCGCTCAATCATCTTCTTCGCTGAACGAACGGTGTGGACATAGCCTCGTTCCTTTAATTTACGGATGATGAATGGCTCGAACAGCACGAGCGCCATCTTTTTAGGCAACCCACACTGATTCAATTTGAGTTCCGGTCCGATTACGATGACCGATCGCCCAGAATAATCGACACGTTTGCCGAGCAAGTTCTGGCGGAAACGGCCGGACTTACCCTTAAGCATGTCGGAAAGCGACTTCAATGCGCGATTACCCGCACCGGTGACAGCGCGACCATGCCGACCATTGTCAAACAACGCATCAACGGCCTCTTGAAGCATGCGTTTTTCGTTACGGATAATGACTTCGGGGGTCTTCAATTGTAGAAGGTTCTTAAGCCGGTTATTCCGGTTTATGACCCGCCGATAGAGATCGTTAAGATCAGACGTCGCAAAACGGCCACCTTCGAGCGGAACCAATGGACGCAAGTCCGGAGGAATTACGGGCAGCACCGTCAAAATCATCCACTCAGGCCGACTGTTCGATTTCGAAAACCCTTGGAAGAGCTTAATGCGTTTGGCGATTTTCTTTCGGTTTTGCTTGGACTTTGTCTCCACCATCTGGACCTGAAGATCATCCACCGAAGGGTCGAGCTTAATCAGAGCCAATGCGTCGCGAACTGCTTCCGCGCCCATTTTGGCAACGAACGCATCCGTGCCGTAGGTTGACCGAGCTTCGCGATACTCATGTTCGCTAAGCAGTTGGAGCGGCTTAAGCGGGGTGTTCCCTGGATCAATGACCATGTAATCTTCGTAATAGATTACGCGCTCCAAATTGCGGGCAGTAATATCAAGCATCAGACCGATCCGCGACGGCATGCACTTAAAAAACCAAATGTGGCTAACGGGAACCGCCAGTTCAATGTGCCCCATCCGGTCACGCCGAACCCGCGCCAGCGTCACTTCAACGCCACAGCGGTCGCAAACCACGCCCCGGTGCTTGATGCGTTTGTATTTACCGCAAGAGCATTCCCAATCTTTAACCGGTCCAAAAATTCGCTCGCAGAAAAGCCCGCCCTTCTCCGGTTTAAACGTGCGATAATTAATAGTTTCTGGATTTTTAACCTCACCCTTAGACCAAGAACGGACCACTTCGGGCGAAGCGACCGTAATTCCTACATGATCAACTTGGTTAACCTTATCCAGACCAAGCAATTCGCGCGCGGTGTCTCTGCTGCTAATCATAGCTAATATCTCAGTTGAATCGGCCTACCAAAAAAAAGACGCCCCAGTTGACCCGCTTCGTTCGAAGCGAGAAACCGGGCGAGAACTTTTGCGAAAAATGGCGTCGGCCAAAGCCAATAAACATCATTGGAGCCACTCGAATCCAAGGTTGTCAAAAGCATTTTCTGAAAACTTCCCCGCCGCCAATCGAAGCCTGGTGACAGACCCGCGAAATCACACGGTCGCTAGATAGGCATTTTTTTTGAAACGACCGTTGACACGCAGAAGCCTGCCTGTTCTTTTAACACCTCTTTTTTGGAAGCTATGTATGCCGTGATGGAAACAGGCGGAAAACAATATCGGGTTGCCGCCGGTGATACTTTGGAAATCGATCGATTGAACGGGATTGAACCCGGTCAACCGTTTATTTTTGAGCGAGTTTTATTGCTCAACGAAGACGGAAAAGTCGCGCTCGGAAAACCGACGGTTTCGGGAGCTAAGGTTCTCGCAGACGTCGTGGAGCACAAGCGCGGCGTAAAGGTCATTATCTTCAAAATGAAACGCCGCAAGGGTTACCACAAAAAGCGTGGTTTCCGTGCCGAGTTGACCGTCGTGAAAATTAAAGACATCACCGCCTAAACTAAACTCTCACCACCATGGCACATAAAAAGGGTCAGGGAAGTTCTACAAACGGTCGGGATAGCAACGCTAAGCGACTGGGTGTCAAGGCGTTCGGTTCTGAGCTTGTGACCGCAGGCAGCATTATTGTTCGTCAACGCGGATCCAAATTCCACGCTGGCACCAACGTCGGCACCGGTCGGGATTGGACTTTATTTGCACTCACCGACGGGAAGGTTCAGTTCGAAAAGACTCGCCGTCGGATTAATGTAATTCCGGTTGTTGCCGCTCCTGCCGCCAACTGATCTCGGTTACTTTTCCTCGGGCGAGGCCGCATGCCTCGCCCTTTTTCTTTTACCTCGGAGCCTTAGCCATGTTTATCGACGAAATTAAAGTGAGTGCCCGCGCCGGTCACGGCGGCAAGGGTTGCGTGGCTTTCCATCGAGAAGCCTACCGCCCCAAGGGTGGCCCTAGCGGCGGCAACGGTGGCCGCGGCGGCGACGTCATCTTGGAGGCCTCGCATGATCTTAACAATCTCCTACATCAATTCTATCAACCGCGTCTCTTCGCTGAAAATGGAGAACAGGGGCTTGGCAAAGGCATGGATGGAGTGGCAGGCAAAGATCTGATAATCCAAGTCCCGTGTGGCACTTTGGTTTGGAAACTTGACCGAGTCGAAATTCCTCACGGGGTGGTGGCGACCACGACCGATGAGGCAGCCGACGACGATTCCGAACAGGGTGATTTCGGGAGGGGTGAGCGCCCGTTGATCAGAAATACAAGCGGCTTACAAGCGGTCGAAATCGACCTCGAAAACACCGATCCGACAGGAATTGAGTCCCTTGCTGAGCCGGAATCCTCCCGTCCGTCTAGGACTTTGGTTTGTGATCTAACCGAGCGAGGCCAACGATTTGTGCTCTGCAAAGGGGGACGCGGCGGTTTAGGTAACAGAAATTTTGCGACTTCCGCTCGGCAAACCCCTCGATTTGCCCAACCCGGTGAAGCCGGCGACGAAGGTGATTTCGTTCTGGAGCTTAGGATCGTGGCCGACGTGGGCATCATCGGTTATCCGAATGCGGGAAAATCGACCTTGTTGACTGCGATTTCCAAGGCGCGCCCAAAGATCGCGCCCTACCCTTTCACCACCCTCACGCCTCAAATTGGTATCGTTGAATACGAAGATTTTCATCGGCTCACCGTATGCGACGTGCCCGGCCTGATTGCCGGGGCGCACCTCAATGTCGGATTGGGGCACAAATTTCTCCGCCATATCAGTCGCTGCAAGGGTCTAGTAATCCTACTCGACATGGCCGGCACCGATGCCCGTTCTCCGATCGAAGATTACAAGAGCCTAATCGAGGAACTCGAACTTTACGATCCGGCCCTACTAGACCGGCCTAGAATCGTGGTCGCCAACAAGATGGATGAGCCGGCCGCTGAGGCCAATCTCCAAGCCTTTAAGCGTAAGGTTCGAAAGACTGTGGTGCTGCCAATTTCGGCTGCTTTTGACATCGGTATGAAGAAATTTCTTACCTCGATTCGCGAACTCTCCGAGGGAATGACAGCCAAAGGAGAGTGAGCTTGGCGCTCGCCTCGAGATTCTGAATTGCGATTGCCGATTTTCCCTCCACCTAGGCACCGCGGGTTCGGAGTTGGATCTGTTTTCAAATCGATAGGTTAGGATAGAATTCGCCAGCCAGATTATTGCAACTATCGCGGGCTTCTGGTGTTTATTTGCGAAGTCCGAGTATTGATTACGCCTTTGACCATGAACGCTTGCCAGCTTCCGCAACGTGCCGCCCGCCGGGCCGGCTTCACGCTCATCGAAATCATGATCGTCGTCATGATCATCGGCTTGCTTGCCATGATCGCGATTCCGGCGGTTGGCAATTCAATGGCTACCGCCCGATACACGTCGATCATCAACAATCTGCGTGTGATCCAAAATCAGAAGCAACTTTGGGCGGCCCAGGAGAAAAAGGGGGACAATGATACCCCCAGTGAGGCCGACTTGGCCCCCTATTTTAACACCGGGAAATTCCCAACGTCAGTCATGGGCGAGACCTACAACGTCAATCCGGTCGGGCAAAATCCGACCGCAACGCTGCCCTCTCGTCTGAAAATGGCAAAGAAAACGATCGAAGCCGGTGCTCAGGTTACCTTGGACGAAAACTAACTCGCGGCCGATTCGTGATGCGGTCAACGCCCAGCTACGCTGGGCGTTTTGTTTTTCCACTGCCATTTTCAGCGGATTGCCAAACCGAGATGATTTCTGATCGACTGACTGAATGAACTTTCGCCGACTGCGGTCCGTGCTCCTCGTGTGTTTGCTCAGCTCTGTTCAAGCAGCTGACTTCAAAGTTGGGCTCATCGGTCTCGACACCTCCCATGTCACCGCATTTACCGGAATTCTGAACGATCCCAACGCCAAGGATTTTGTTCCTGGAGCGAGGGTGGTCGGGGCTTTTAAGGGTGGCAGTCCCGACATTGAGTCAAGCTGGTCGCGGGTGGAGGAATACACTAAGACACTCCGGGAAAAACATGGCGTCACCATTTACGACACCATTGAGGAACTCTGCCGGAACGTCGATGTGGTCATGATCGAAAGCGTGGACGGCCGGCCGCATCTCGCTCAATTGAAGCCTGTGCTGGCTGCCCGCAGACCCGTTTACCTCGACAAGCCGGTGGCAGGCTCGCTCAAAGACGCGCTAGCGGTGTTCCAGCTCGCCAAGGAGGCGAAGGTGCCGATCTTTTCGGCCTCTTCATTGCGATTCGCCAAGAACACTCTGGCGGTCCGCGACGGCGCCATCGGCACCGTTACCAACGCCTGGTGTGGCAGCCCAGCCCACTTGGAGAAGACCCATCCAGACCTTTTCTGGTATGGCGTTCACGGCTGCGAATCCCTTTTTACCGTCATGGGCACCGGCTGTGAATCGGTGAAACGCGTCACCACCGCCGACGGCAAGATCGAGGTGGTGGGCAAATGGAAGGGTGGCCGCACAGGAACCTTCCGCGAAGTCGAGGGCTACAAGGGGCGCGCCGAGGGCACGAAAGGGGCCATGGATGTCGGCGCCTATGATGGTTATGCCCCGCTCGTTGCAGCTGCGGTAAAGTTTTTCGCAACTGGCGTCGCCCCGGTTGCCCCCGAGGAAACCATTGAGATTTTCGCCTTCATGGAAGCGGCCGATGAAAGCAAGCGGCGGGGGGGGGCGGAAGTGTCGCTGAAAGAAGTCTTGGCCCAAGCCCGAGGAAAATAGTGCGTCGGCGTAGCAATTGAAAACGCGAGCTGCGGTAGCTCATGGCCCTCCGAATCCCGCGTTTAACAGTCCTTGGCGGCCGACCACCGATCACAACATCGCAGCCCGAACCCAGGTAAACAACCCTTGCTCCACCAGCAGGAACTGCGCGGTCGTGTAGACCATTCCAGCGAGGGCGACGCCCCCCGTCGCCATCAAGGACCACGTCAGGGCTTGTTCCACCGCCGCAGCACGCGTTTCGGCCATGGTCACCCGCCACAAGCTTTCGGTGGGCGCGAGTAGCGTTTTAGAGCGAGGATTCTGGGCCAAGCGGGCCGGCGTTTCCGGCAGCCGTCTAGTTGGCATCGCGGAGCACGCTTGGGGGGCGGAAGTCGCCGCCGTATCGAGTATCTGTTCCAACACGTTCAGTTTCGCATTTATCGTCATCACGAATGTAGTTACGCAGCAGCAGGCCAAAAAGTTTCAGGCGTTTTTGTCGGGCTAAAGTCGTCACCGTTGAGGGTGCGTTGCGTTCCGGCCACTCCAATCTAGTTTCACCGGCATGGGTCCCGCCCCCATCGAAATCAAAAACACTTGGGCCGCCGTGCAAGATCACACTCGGGTCTTCCAAGACTTGGTGTTCGTCTATCCGGTGATTTCTCGCCGCTCACGTGGCTTATCCATCGGCATCAATCTGAATCCGGACAAACGCTGCAACTTCGACTGCGTTTACTGCGAAGTTGACCGCCGGACACCCGGCCGCGCCGAGGCGTTGAACTTGCCCCAACTCGGCGACGAACTGACTTGGCTGATTCGTTACGCCCAAGCAGGCGGCTTGGCTACCCAACCCAAGTTCGACGAAGTGCCGGAGCTGACACGCACCGTCCGCGACCTTGCCTTCAGTGGAGACGGCGAGCCGACGATGGTGCCCAATTTCGACGCCTGTGTTCAGACCGTTGTTGAGGTCAAGCGCAGGCTCAATCTGCCCGACGCCAAACTAGTGCTCATCACCGATTCTGCCGGGCTCGATAAGACGAGCGTCAAAAGAGGTTTGGAACTCATGGCCGCCGATAACGGGGAATTTTGGTGCAAGCTCGATGCCGGCACCGAGGCTTATTACCGGCTCGTCAATCGTTCAGCCGTGAAGTTTGAGCGGATTCTAAGAAACCTCCTAGAAACAGCCCAAGCTTGGCCCATTGTGATCCAAAGCCTGTTCCTGAAGATCAATGGCGCGCCCCTGCCACCGGAGGAATTGGCCGCGTATTGCGACCGGCTCAACGAGCTCATTCAAGCCGGAGGCAAGATTCGCGAAATCCATGCCTACACGATTGCTCGGCCTACCCCCGAACCTTGGGCGACCAAACTCAGTGGGCCGGAACTCAACGCCATCGCGGCCACCATCCGGGCGCGCACCGGTCTGCGAGTGGAGGTGTTTGATTGAGCTCGGTTGCCACCCAAACAGCCGCGGCGCTTAGCCGGGGCACCGCCGACCTCGGCAAAACCGCCGCCAAAGTCTCTGCCTTCGGCTACCCCCCGGCGGTGATCGCCTTCTGGCGAACGCAGGTTCGCCGCGCCCTTAAGGGGGGAGCGGCCACCCCGTTTTACCTGTTCAGCGCCCAACCTGTGGCGGCTGCCATGGCCCAACTCACGGCGCTAGATTTGGGCCGCCCCGCCGTGCATTGGTTGTCGACGAAGACCCAGCCTTTGCCCGCTTTGCTCCTTTGGTGGCGCAATCAAGGGCGGCCGGCGGAGGTGGTGAGCGAAGCCGAATTTCGGCTCGTGCAAGCGGCGGGGTTTACCACCGACTCCATCCTCGTGAATGGTCCGGCCAAACAGCGCTGGTTAGGTCCCTTTTCCAGCCCGGGGTTGCGGGTGAATTTCGATTCGCTGCGCGAATTGGACAGTTTGTTACCGTGGGCAAAACGTGACCGTTGGCGCGTGGGTCTCCGGCTTTGCACAGCCGAGGAGTTTGATCCGGAGTCGCCACAATTTCCCACGCAGTTCGGCCTGACGCCATCGGAGGCCTTGCTGGCAGTTCGCCGGCTTAAACGCGCCGGTTTACCCGTGGAGACGCTCCACTTCCATCTGCGCACCCAAGTCGCGTCGGCAGACTGCTACCGGCGGGCGCTCGACGAACTCGCCGCATTTGCCAACGCCGCTGGACTGTCCCCGCGCCACTTGGACATCGGAGGCGGGTTGCCTTCGCGAAACGCCTTGAGCCGGGGCGGCAAAAGGCTGGACGCGGGTATTTCCATGGCGGCGTTTGCCTTGACGGTCCGCCAAGCGGTAAAGCAGTTCCCCAGCGTGGAGGAAGTTTGGCTGGAGAATGGCCGCTTCGTCAGCGCCGGCTCAGGGGTGCTCGTAGTGCGAGTGCTCGACGTGAAAGAACGCCGCGGGCTTCGCCAGCTCATCTGTGATGGCGGCCGCACCCTCAACGCTTTGGTCTCAGTCTGGGAACAGCACGAGTTATTGCCGTTACGCGCAGGCGGTGGCCCAGAGGTGCTCACTGCGGTGCATGGGCCAACTTGCATGGCGTTTGATCAGCTCGCCCGCAAGCCGTTGGCCCGGTCCATCCGGCCGGGCCAACCGCTGCTGTGGTTCGATGCGGGCGCGTATCACCTCCCTTGGGAGACCCGTTTCTCCCATGGCTTAGCCGAAGTCTGGTGGCACGAAGACTCTCGCTTGGCACGGGTTCGAGCTGCGGAATCGCCGATGCTCAGTGCGGCCTAGTTTTTCTGCAGAACCGCAACGTAAGCTCCATCCACCTTCTCTTTCAGAGGCGAGAGCTGCCGGTCGCGGACGAAACTGAAGTTGGGCCGCTGAGCGATAAAACGATCGACCACGGC
The DNA here is from genome assembly GCA_903821635.1 of uncultured Verrucomicrobiota bacterium. Classification (GTDB taxonomy): domain Bacteria; phylum Verrucomicrobiota; class Verrucomicrobiia; order Limisphaerales; family UBA9464; genus CAIWAH01. Next base: position 8,586 of record CAIJLV010000124.1, read on the forward strand.
ACGATTCTCCTCCGGCTCCAAACTGCACGTCGAATAGACCAACCGGCCTCCTGCCTTGAGCAAGTCGGCGACCTCCAGCAGCGTCCGCAACTGTTGGGCGGCCAGCCGCGGAATTTCTTCTTCCCTCAGCCGCCAACGAGCTTCCAGCCGGCGGCGGAGCACACCGGTGTTGGAACAGGGGGCATCCACCAAGACGCGATCATAACGTCCCCTTTCTCGCATTGGAGAGGGGGCAACATTGGTCGGAAAAACACTGGAAAGCCCAAGTCGGGAGGCATTTTCCCGCACCAATCGCAGCCGCTCGATCGACGGGTCGTGGGCGGTGATGATGCCCTTGTCTTCCATTAACTGAGCAATGAACGTCGATTTGCCGCCCGGTGCCGCGCAGTAGTCGAGGATGGTCTCACCGGCTTTCGGGGCCAACTCACGGACGGCCAGCAGGGTGCTGGGATCCTGCACGTAGTAGCCGCCCCGGACAAACGACCGCAACCGCGCCAATGGCGGATGTGCGCCTAACTGGCAGACCAGATTTTCCGTGGTCCAATCGTAGCCCTTGAAATCGTATTCAACCCGTTCGTCTCGCCAGAGTTCGATCAGTTTTTCCATGCTCAACCGCCGCGGATTAAGCCGGACATACGTCTCTGGGGGCGTGTTGTCCCATTCCAGCAGCCGCCGGGTCGCCGCGGCGCCGAAAAGTTCCTGCCACCGTTTCACCAACCAAGCGGGATGCGACCAAGCCGTCGCCGGGTCGGATTGCTGTAACGCATCAAACGCCTGCCCAATGGCTTCGCGATCCCGGGTGGCGCCACGAAGAACCGCGTTGATGAACTTGCCGAGTCCTTCGCCGCCGGTGCGGCGGGCCATTTCCACGGAATCATTAAGGACAGCGTAAGCGGGCACGCGGTCGAGCCAGAACAGTTGGTAGAACGCCAACCGTAGTAACGTCATCGTGAGGGGAAGCTGAGGCCGCCCCTCGGTGCGCTGGTGGATCATCCAATCCAGCGTGGCGCGCCAGCGAACAACTCCGAAGAGGAGTTCTTGGACGAGACGGCGATCTTCGGGACGCAGTTCTTGAACAAAGCGATCGCGCTCGAGCCGATGCTCCAAGAAGTCGCCCGGGAGCTCAGCGTCGCGCAGAAGTCGCACTGCAATTTGTCGTGGTGCGGAAACCATTCGGGCCGCATACTGGCCGCCAATCAAGTCGGAGTCATCTTTTTGAACGTATGAAAGAGGAAATGGAGCAATTGGTCGCTGCGGGCAAAATTCAGTCCAGACATGTGGAAATCCTGTCGGCCTTGCTCGAAGCTGGTTTTTGCCAGCACAAAAGCTGGGGTTTTGGCAAAATCAAGGCCTTGGACGGCATCGCTGGTCGTTTGCTGATCGATTTCCAAACCAAAGTGGGCCACGGGCTGGATCTCGCCTTCGCCGCGGACACGCTTAGGGCGGTTCCAAAAAGCCACATTCTTGCCCGTAAGGCTGCAGACATGAAGGGTTTGCAGCAGATGGCAGCCCTCCATCACTTGGAA
>CAIJLV010000125.1 GCA_903821635.1 uncultured Verrucomicrobiota bacterium
CCGATCTACTGCTTCTCCAAGACGAACCTCTTGGCTGCAGTTACCGCCGCCTGCGACGCCGGCAAACGAAATGCCACCCACCCGGGGGGCTGATCTCCCCTTCAAGTCGGCCCTCCCCCACGCCTCATGAGAATCCCCCCCCCATCCTCCCCGAAACCGGCCCGCCGGCTTTGGCAACTGGCCATCGCGGCCGCCTTGGCCGGCGTCACCGCTGGCTGCGGCTCCACGAGCGACCCCAAGAAAAACGTCACCCCGTGGCAGCGGGAACACGGCCCCGATCGGCAGGCCGAATTCCGCGCCCAGCTACGGGAAAACGACTGGCAACAATCCGTCGACCGCGCCCAAGGGGTAACCGACACCAACCAACCACCGACGCCCGCCGTCTTGGTCACGCCCGTGGCAAATAACGCCACCCTGCCCGGCAACGAAGCGGCGCTGGATAAGCGGCTCTACACGTTCAAAGCGGCCGACCTCGAACTGAAGGCGGCGCTCGCCCTGTTTGCCCAAGCGAACGGGCTCAACATCGTGCCGGATAACGAGGTGACCGGCGCGGTCACCCTCGACGTGCATGATCTCCCGCTCGACTCGATCATGCGGGCCCTACTGGAGGCCAACGACTACTCTTGGAGCCTTGACCGCGGCTTGATCCGGGTCCGGGCGGCCGAGACTCAGACGTTTCAAATCGACTACCTCCGAATGAACCGGACCGGCACCGGCAATAGCTCCGCCAACCTCGCCAGCGGCATGAGTGGCGGCGGGGGCGGCGGCGGCGGTTCAGGTGGCGGCGGTGGCGGCGGGGGCGGTGGGGGGGGGAGCAGTGGCGGCGGCGGCGGCTCAGGTGGGGGCGGCAGCAGCGGCGGGTCGTCGGTCAGTCTGACGGCTCAGAATCCGGTCAACTTTTGGCAGGAGTTGCAGGGCGAACTTGAAAAAATGCTGACCGCGCGAGGCAAAGAAGGAATCGCCGTCAACATGACCGCCGGCGTCATCCAAATCACCGACCGGCCTTCTGCTCTAAAGCGCGTCGAAAATTACATCAAAAGCCTGGATAACACGATCCACCGGCAAGTGGACATCGAGGCACGTCTCTACGATGTGACCCTGAATGATCAGTTCCAGTTCGGCATCGATTGGAACCAAGTCGCCCGAATGTATGGCAGCGGCCTAGGCGTCGGCGGCGCCACGATTCCCAGCACCGCGTCGGGCGGTTTTGATATGAAGCCCGACAGCTTCACGATGGTTTTTCAAAACCAGAACACCAAGGTGATGCTGAATGCCCTCCAAGAGATGGGGGAGGTCCAGGTGATCTCAAAACCGCGCATCCGCACGATGAACAACCAGACGGCCCTCATCAAGGTCGGCACGGAAACCCCCTTCTTCGCCAACAGCCAAACCCTCGTGCCGACTTCAGGCGACTCGGTCAACACCGTGACTCAAGACCAAGTCCAGAGCATCACAGTAGGCACCATTCTCTCCATCACCCCGCAAGTTTCGAGCGACGACTGGGTGACCTTGGATATCTCGCCCGTGCTGACCAGTCTGCTGGAGGTGCGTAAAGCGCCCAGCGGCGTCACCACGGCTCCGGTGCTGGACATCAAACAGGCTTCCACCCTAATCCGCGTGCGCAATGGCTCCACCATCGTAATGGGCGGCCTGATTCAGACCACCCAAGCCAATTCCCGCCGCAAAGTGCCGATCGCGGGAGACATTCCGCTGTTGGGTAAACTTTTCACCGGCCGCTTCGATGCGGCGCAGAAACGCGAACTCGTGATGTTGATCACGCCGCGGATTGTCGATTAAGGCCCACGCAGCGCCCACCCTCGGGGAATTCGGCTTGGCACTTCAATGGGGGTTGAGGCCAGCCGGAGCGGCGCCCAAGTGTGGCGGCCCGTTGGTCGTTTGGCCGAATGACCAACGGGCCATTACTTTAGCTCCAAGTTCGGGGAATAGGAATAACGCGGTAAAAAAAGAACCCCGGTCCGCGAGGACCGGGGTTGCTTTCTATCCGCAGGAATCCGTCACAAACGGTGACGCCGTTTCACATTCAACTGCGTGAGGGAATGGAGCAGCGCAGCCTGCACCGAGGCTTGCTCTTCTTCGCTGAGTTTTTCGGAAAGCCGCGCTTCAGCCCGCTTGCGAGCCTCCTCGGCCTTTTGTTCGTCGATGTCGTCCGCTTTGATGGCCATGTCGGTGAGCACAGCAACCCGATCACCAGTGATCTCAACAAACCCTTCGCCGACCGCGAGGAAATGATCTTGGCCCGCCTTTCGGGCAATGATTTCCCCGGAGATGACTTGGGTCATGAGTGGGATGTGCATCGGGTAAATGCCCATTTCCCCTTCAACCCCAGGGAGCGTGACCATTTCCACGTCTTCGGAATAGATCTTCGCTTCCGGAGTGACGATTTCGAGTTTCAGCGTAGCCATATTCTCTAAATCTTAATCGCCATCTTGTTCTCACCTCGACCCGCACGGGGCCGAGACAGGATTAAGATCACGAAAGGACGATCATTCCCGGATCTCGTCAATTCCACCCTTCATGTAGAAATTGGCTTCGGGGACGTCATCGAATTTGCCTTCGAGAATTTCCTTAAAGCTCCGGACTGTCTCAGCCACCGGAACCTGCTTGCCCGGGCGGCCAGTGAACTGTTCGGCCACCGTAAACGGCTGGCTGAGGAACTTCTGGATCTTACGAGCACGGAACACCGTGGTCTTGTCCTCAGGCGAGAGTTCATCCATGCCGAGAATCGCAATGATGTCCTGCAAGTCCTTGTAACGTTGCAGCACCTTTTGCACACCTCGCGCCACATTGTAGTGTTCCTCACCCACGAACTCAGGCGCCAAAGCGCGGGAGTTGGAAGCGAGCGGGTCGACGGCTGGGAAGATACCGAGCTCAGCGATGGAACGCTCCAGCACGATGGTCGCATCCAAATGGGCAAACGTGGTGGCCGGAGCCGGGTCAGTCAGATCGTCGGCAGGCACGTAAACGGCTTGGAACGAAGTGATGGAACCCTTCTTCGTCGAAGTGATGCGCTCTTGGAGATTGCCCATTTCAGCCGCTAGCGTGGGCTGGTAACCGACCGCCGACGGCGTGCGCCCGAGCAACGCGGACACCTCGGAACCCGCCTGCGAGAAGCGGAAAACGTTGTCCACGAACAACAACACATCCTGATTCTTCTCGTCGCGGAAATATTCCGTCACGGCGAGCGCAGAAAGAGCAACCCGGAGACGGGCTCCTGGGGGCTCATTCATCTGCCCGTAAACTAGCCCGATACGGGAGCCGGGGCTCGAGGATGGGCATACCGTTGGCGCCGATTTCAGGATGCCCCTTGGCATCTTTCTTGGTCTTGATGACGTTGGCTTCGATCATCTCATTGTAGAGATCGTTGCCTTCGCGGGTGCGTTCACCGACGCCTGCGAACATCGAAATACCACCGTGCAGCTTCGCGATGTTGTTGATCAGCTCCATGATGACGACCGTCTTGCCGACACCAGCGCCACCGAACGCGCCGACCTTGCCGCCTTTGAAGAAGGGGCAAATAAGGTCGATGACCTTGATTCCCGTGGTCAGAATCTGAGGGTTCGTGGATTGATCCACCAAGGGCGGAGCATTGCGATGGATCGGGTAGAATTTATCGGCCAGCACCGGACCTTGCTCATCCACGGCATCCCCCGTGACGTTGAACACGCGGCCCATGACCGCTTCACCGACCGGCATGGAAATGGGCGCGCCGGCATCGACGACTTCCTGACCTCGCTTGAGACCTTCCGTCGTGCTCATAGCGACGGCCCGGACCCAGTTGTCGCCGAGGTGCTGTTGCACTTCGAGAGTCAGCTTGGTGAGGCTGCCGCCGGGCGGGGTGAATTCAATGGTCAGAGCGTTGTAGATCGCCGGCAGGGAGCCGGAGAATTCCACGTCCACAACAGGACCGATGATCTGGACGATTTTGCCTTTGTTCATGGGCGGTTAATGAAAATTGCTTCGGAAAATGAGTAAAACTTCAACCCATCGCCATGGCGGCGCTGGTGATTTCGAGCAGCTCCTTGGTGATATTGGCTTGGCGGAGCTTATTGTATTCGAGCGTCAGGTCCTTGATTAGTTGCTTGGCGTTGTCAGTCGCGTTTTTCATGGCCACCATGCGGGCGCTCTGTTCGGACGCTTTCGATTCCTGCAGGAACTGAAAAACTTGGTAATTCACGTAGTGAGGCAAAAGGTTGCCAAGCACGGTTGCCGCCCCCGGTTCAAATTGATATTCCCCGCCGCCATTGGCCGTCAATTCCACCGACGACGCGTTGCTTAGATCTGCGTCTAACTGCTGAATTTTCCCAATCGGCAAAAGCTGCCGAACCTCAGGCTTCTGGTTAAGCGTGGACAAGAAATTGGTAAACAAGACGTCCACCGCATCGACCTGACCACTTGTAAACAGTTCCTGAGCGAATTTGGAAATGGCACGGGCTTCGCTGAACGCCGGGATGTCCTTGTAGGTAAACTCGGCGGCAAGCTCCCGTTTAAGGCGAGAAACCCACTGAGCTCCCTTTCTACCGGCGCAGACATACACAGTGGTATTGCGATCAAACCGAACTGCTTCCCGCAGGAGGTTCGTATTCAGCGCACCGCAAAGCCCTTTGTCGGTGCTAATCAAGATCACCGCGCGGCGCTTTACCTCCCGGTGCTCCATGAGCGGGTGAGAAAACTCGCCCGCGCCGGCGGTAGCAGCAGCCAACACACTGTTCATCAAAGTGGCGTAAGGCCGCCCCGCCAACGCGGATTGCTGCGCCCGGCGCATCTTAGCCGATGCCACCATCTGCATCGCCTTGGTGATCTGCGCCGTGTTCTTTACGGATTTGATCCGGCGTCGGATGTCGCGTGTGCTGGGCATGGGCAGTTGAAGTTTGCTTCGCGAAAAAGGCGGGCTTAGCGGTAGCTCTGCTTGAACTCGACTACCGCAGCCTTGAGTTCACCGGCAAGGGCATCGGAAAACGCCTTTTCGTTGCGGAGCTTCTCCAGCACTGCGCCTTTTCGATCCTGAAGGAACTGCGCCAGCTTGTTCTGAAAATCCTTAACCTTCTCCACCGCAACGTCGTCCAAGAGCCCGTTCTGCATGGTCCAAAGGATCGAGCACTGAATTTCTACCGGCAACGGATTGTATTGGTTTTGCTTGAAGAGCTCGACGATGCGTTTACCGCGCTCAAGCGTGGCTTGGGTCTTGGCGTCGAGGTCGGAGCCGAACTGAGCGAAGGCCGCCAGTTCACGGTATTGAGCCAAGTCCAACTTGATCTTACCGGCGACCTGCTTCATCGCCTTGATCTGGGCTGCCGAGCCGACTCGGGACACCGAAAGACCAACGGAAATCGCCGGACGCACCCCCTGATAAAAGAGGTCCGTTTCGAGGTAGATCTGACCGTCCGTGATGGAAATCACGTTGGTCGGAATATACGCCGAAACGTCGCCGGCTTGAGTCTCAATGATCGGCAGTGCCGTCAGGGACCCATTCCCATATTTCTCGCTCACACGGGCACTGCGCTCCAGCAAGCGGCTGTGCAGATAGAAAACATCACCAGGATAGGCTTCGCGGCCCGACGGACGTTTCAGCACGAGGGAAACTTGACGGTAGGCGACGGCTTGTTTGGAAAGATCATCAAAGATGATCAAGGCATCCATGCCATTATCCATGAACCACTCACCCATCGCGGCCCCGGCAAACGGGGCGAGATACTGGTTCGCCGCCGAGTCAGAGGCCGCCGCGGCGACGACAATGGTGTCATCCAACGCCCCCGCTTTTTCTAACTCCGCGATGACGCGGGCAATGTTCGACTGCTTTTGCCCGACGGCGACGTAGATGTTGTAAACAGGACGGAAATTCTTATCACCCGAAGCGCGCCCAACCTTGTTGTTACGGGCTTGGTTAATCATGGCATCCACGCCAATCGTGGTTTTCCCAGTGGAACGGTCGCCAATGATCAATTCACGTTGGCCCCGGCCGATGGGGATCATCGCGTCGATCGCCATAATACCCGTCTGCAAGGGCTGGCTGACTGACTTACGTTTGACGATACCGGGCGCAATCTTTTCAACCGGATAAAATTCCGTCGTCGCGAGCGCGCCCTTGCCATCCACTGGCTGACCCAAGGTGTTAACCACTCGGCCTAGAAGTCCTTTGCCAACCGGAACGGAAAGCAGTTTTCCGGTGGTTCGAACCTCAGTGCCTTCGCGGACTCCGAGGTAGTCGCCCAAGATGATGGCACCCACTTCGGTTTCTTCCAAGTTCAAGGCGAGACCGATTACACCGTTACCGAAATCGAGCATTTCGTTAAGCATCGCATCTGTCAGGCCCTCGATTTTGGCCACGCCGTCGGAGGTTTCCCGGACGACACCGACGTTCTGCTTGCTGACCGACGTCTTCACGCCGGCAATTTGGGCTTCGATTTCCTGAAGAATGTTGCTCATCGCGGAATCTGGATTTGAAAGTTTGGAAAGGGGTTTGCTGCTGAATTACAGGTCGGCCTCTAGCTGGGCCAAACGGCCGGCGACCGAACCATCAAAAATATCACTGCCGACTTTGATTTTGATGCCACCGATTAACTTGGGGTCCACCCAGAAGGTAACATTCAGACCAGCCCCATAACGTTGGGAAAGATGCTGCCGGATTGCGGTCATCTGATCCGGGGTGGTTTGGCTCGAATTAATTACTGTCGCTGAACGCCGGTCGAGATCGAGTTTCACCAACCGCTGGAAATGAGAAAGGGTTGAAAGAAATCCTCGTGGCTTGCGCTCGATCACCAGCGTCACGGCCTGCCGAACGCGGTTTTCATCAAGCACGCCCTCCACCCGGCAGGCGTTGAAAAGCACTTTACCATCCCGCCGAGCCTGCTTGGTGATTTTCATACGATGGTAGAAACCAGTTTAAGCCGAAAGTTGGCGAACGGATTCGTCAGCAATCCGGTTTTTCTGTTCCACCGACAGCACGTCGCCAGTCGATCTCGCCGCCGCCTGCACCACCAAACGGCCGAATTCACGGCGCAGTTCCGTTTTCAAGCGCACCAGTTCAGCTTCACCAGCCTCACGCGCCTTGGCGACAATCTGCTGGGCGTCGGCAACCGATTTTTGCCGTTCTTGATCGGACAGGGTTGCGGCCGCAGCGCGGGCCTCTTCAATGATTTTTTGCGCGTGAACCCCGGCTTCAGCCAGAACTCGTTTGCGATCTTCTTCTGCTCGGGCGAGGTCGGCGGCCATTTTTTCAGCGGCGGCCAAACTGTGGGCAATCTTCTGCTGGCGTTCAGCCAACACCTGCAACAGCGGTTTGTAAGCAAAACGCTGAAGCAAGAACGCGACGATGAAAAAGCCGATAAACTGCGAAATGAACAGGGAGGTATTAAAACCAAACTTTTCCCCAACCTCACCAGCAGTCTGCTTCAACCCATCAACCACGCTACCCGAGGCAGCCAGAAGCATCGAAAATTGCATAAAATATTAGTAAATGACTGGGGTGCGGAACCGCCGGAAGCGATCCCGCACCCGTGTGGCTTACTTGCCCATCAGGATCGTGATGATCAACGCGCCTTCCGCGAGCGCGGCGCTCAGAAGCGCCTGCACGAGGATTTTGCCCGAAGCGCCCGGGTTGCGACCGACGGCCTCGGCGGCTTTGAAGCCGATGAGTCCGAGCGCGATCGTGCCACCGAGGGCGGCACCAGCGATGGCGATATTACCAGTCATGTTTTTTGTCTTGGGGTGTTGCTCAGCAGTCTCCGCAGAACTTTGCCACGGTCCGACTGCCGAAATCGGTTAGTGGTGCGTTCCCTCGCTGTGACCTTCAGCATGATGTTCGTCATCATGCCGGCACATCAGAGCGGTGAAAACGGCGGTGAGCAGCATAAAGACAAGCGCTTGGATCGCGCCCACCATTAATTCCAATCCGTAGAACGGGAGGGCCGCCAGAAATCCACCCTTGTGAAGCATGGTTTCCAGCAGGGTTTCACCAGCGAAAATGTTACCGAAAAGACGGAAATTCAGAGTGACCGGCCGAATCATGATCGAAATCACTTCCAAGAAGCCGACCATGAAAAACATCACCATCAAGAACCCCTTAAGCAAACCCGAGGCGTCGCCACGGTAGACGAAGATATGCGCCAAAACCCCGCTAATTCCATTGCTTCGAATTGACCAGATAATCCAGCAGAGGAAGAAGCCCACCGCCAACGCCAAGGTCATGTTCAAATCCGCATTGGCCCCACGAAGGAGTGGTCGGGTGAGGTGATGCAGGTGCCCTGATGCGTCTGGAACTCCCCAACCTACCGTGCCCACGCCCGGAAGCAGCCCGAACCAATTGGCCGTCAGAATAAACAGGAACACGGTCGCAAAGAACCAGAAGGTTTGTTTCACCAATTTTTCACCCAAGATCGAAGCCAAAAAATCGCTCAAAGACTCGACAACCCATTCCGCAAAATTCTGCAAACCTTGAGGCACCATGCGCACATTCCGCGTCGCCAATTGGGCAAATACGATCAACCCCAAAGCCACGGCGGCCATTGCCACCATGGAGTTGGTTATTTTGAACCAACCGAAATCAAAAAGGATGGGAGCCGCCAGCGGCAACGCTTCAGACTCATGCCCGGCAACCGCTTCCAAATGACTAGAGGCACCGGACAAACCAGAGGACTCCGCGACTAGGGCAGCGGCCGCCCCCGAGTGACCTTGGTCGGCGGCAAAACCGATCAGGGTGAAACCCAGTCCTAAAGCCAAAGCGAGAATGGAGCGCAAGCGACGCATGATTAAAACGGATACAAAACCCGACAGAGCGCCGTAGCAGTCTGCCAGCGTTAAATTCCCGTAAGAGCGACAGAGTTTGTTTTGTGTGAAATTTTTCACAAGAGGATTTTTTCGCTTCCTCCAAAAGTCGAAGCGCTTGGTTGAGTTGAGCTGCCGGTGGCCCCGTCCCTTCAGATTTCGGCGGGAAGTCAGCGGTGTTTGACGTAACCGTGTTGCTCGAACCACGCCACGGCATCCACCATCGCCTGCTGGGGCGAAGTTTGCGGCAGACCGAGTTCACGGATCGCCTTAGCCGGATTGAACCACATCTTGTAGGCCGCCATGCGCACCCCGGCGAGGGGCGCCTTGGGCGGCTTGCCAGTGAACTTGGCTAGCCACTCGTTGACGTGGGCCGCACCCAACGCCACGCCATAGGGCACTTGGAATTTTGGCGCCGGCAGGCCGGTGATCTTGCTCAGCAGTTCAAAGGCCTGTTTAAGCGTCAGGTTGCCGTCTTGCGTCCCGAGAATGTAGCGCTCACCGAGTCGTCCCTTCTCTGCCGCGAGGATGTGCCCGATCGCGACGTCCCGCACATGGACAAAGTTCAGGCCGGTGTCGAGGTAGGCCGGCATCGCACGATTGCGGAAATCCACGATCATTTGCCCCGTCGGAGTCGGCTTCACGTCGCGAGGCCCGATCGGAGCGCTGGGATTCACGATAATCACTGGAGCGCCCTGCCGCGCCAAATCACGCGCCGCAACTTCAGCCTGCCATTTGGATAATTTGTAGGGGTTGGTCATCTGCGTTTCTGAAACAGGCGCGGTTTCATCCGTCGGAATGAGCTTCCCCTCAGGCGACGGTTTAGGCAGGCCGATACAACCGACGGTGCTCGTGTAGACGATGCGGGAGCAACCCGCCCGAGATGCAGCCCGGATCACTTTTTGCGTGCCCAAGACATTGGCTGCGAACATGGGTTCGTAATCCGGCAACCACAGGGCGTAACTGGCCGCGACGTGAAAACACCAGTCACAACCGCGCATCTTGTCGGCGAGCACTTCTGACTTCTCTGTGATGTCACCCTCGATCCGTTCATACTCCACCCCCTCCAGCCCAAGTAGGGCCGCCCCGGGCCGCAGCAAGGCCCGCACCCGGTGTCCGCGCGCGACCAACTCATGCACAAGATTGGCGCCGATAAAGCCAGACGCGCCGGTGACAAAACAGTTCACGGCGATAGTTGTAGCGATGAACCAAGGCGGGCGGAATCTGGAATCAATTCCGAGCCCGCAATTGCGCCTGATTACAACTGTGTCGAAGTAGTGGGCAATTCCCCCCCCCAACAAAGTCTCGCCACGCCTACTGAACCAGCGTCTGCTCGCGAGATGGACTTGAAAGGCACTCCGTCGACGCGTCGGCGTTTTTTGCATCAAACTGCGAGCGCGGCCGTGCTGGCTTGGGGGCTTCCCGCGCTCGCGCAGACCGAGCCGAAATTGAAACTTGGCTTCTTGGGGGCAGCTCATTCGCATTTCCTCCAAAAGCACAAAGTCTTGTCGGAATCGCCCGATTTCACCGTGCTTGGCGTCGAAGAAGCAGACCGTGAAATTCAAAAGCGACTGGGCGAACGCATCCGCTGGCTGGAACCAGGCCAGGTGTTGGCGGAAGCCGATGTCGTGGTGGTGGAATCCGCGGTCAAGCATCATGCCCGCCATGCTCAGCGTGCGCTCATCGCCGGTCGCCATGTCCACGTGGAAAAGCCCCCCGCAACCAATCTCGCTGATTTTGAGGAATTGCTGGAGCTCGCCAACCGCAAGAACCGAGTGCTGCAAGTCGGTTACATGTGGCGTTACAACCCCGGGATTAACGCCGCGCTCGAAGCCGCCCGCCAAGGCTGGCTAGGTAAGGTGTTTTTGGTGCGGGGAACAATGAACACCTTCGCCGATCCAACTTCGCGGCAAAATTGGTCGGAATTTAGCGGTGGGGCCATGTTTGAACAGGGTTGCCATTTGGTCGATGTGATCGTCCGGTTGCTGGGACGTCCCAACCGCATCAATCACACCCTCAAATCCACGGGCTTGGGCGACGATCTCCTGATCGACAACACGGTGGCCGTCTTCGAATATCCCCAAGCCGCCGCCATCGTCACCAGCGCCAGCGCCCAACCCAACGCGGGGCCACAACGCTGCTTCGAAATCATCGGCTCCAACGGTAGCGCCCTCGTGCAACCCCTCGAACAGCCCCAATTGGTCCTCGATCTCGCCGCCGCCGCGGGCCCCTATGCGGCCGGGCGTCAAACCGTAAAACTCGGCAATTTCACCCGTTACGTGGATGAATTTAGCGCGCTTGCCGCCGCGATTCGCGGGGCCAAACCGCTTCCCGTCCTCCCCACGACCGAGCGGGAAATCCAAGAAACCCTGCTGCGGGCCAGTGACATGCTGTAAAACCAGCCGTCTCCGCCAACCAACAGCCCTCCCGCTTGACACCACGCTGACCCGCCCTTACTCGATTTACGTCACGTCGATGAAATTCACTCACTCCATCGTAGCAACCGGCTTCAAGCGCTCTCAGCAGCGCATGCAACCGATTTGCCGGTGGCACAAAACCGCGGCACCGGGCGACGTGGAGTTCATTACTTAGGTCCAAATCGGCGACCAAGGCTTTTAGAAAAAACCACGTTTGCTCCGGCAAACGTGGTTTTTTGTGCTCAAAACCGAATCGCCACCTCCGCGCCGAACCGAAAACCGCCTCCGCTTTCCAATCCTTTCCTGAATCAATCGCATGAAATATATCCCCTGGAGCCACTCGATCGAGGCTCGTCCCGCCGCCGCGTTTCAACCGACGCCAAACCCGCTTCCGGATTTTCCGTGGAGCGTCGAAACGGAACTCGAACGCCTCAAAAGCCGCCTACTCAAACTAGCTCTGGCCCGGGTGGTTACGCCCGCGCTTGTGCCCGCACTGCGGCGGGCAGCCAATGAGGCGGCAGCCCTTGCGTGGCTAGAGCCCTATCCCCTACTGGTTTTCCCTACCCTATTTCAGGAGAAATCCCAGACCGCACAACGGCAGCTTTTTAGACAGAACTTGATCCGGGCTCGCTCTGAAACGCTGCTGGCCGAAGCGGCGTAAGCCTCAACCTCTGGTGCTAAAAGCCCTTTAAAGGCTCGTTATTCGCCCAAATGAACGAATCCAGCATGACTCGCAGGCAGCACTTCAGTCTGAATTGGAAGGAAAACTTATTCCCACCGCCTACCGCTCATCATTTGACGCGAGTATGACAATTTTTCCGTTGAAGCCTTGCCCGACGTCGCTAGTAGTTGACCTGTTGGTTTACGAACCAGACACCACGGTTGCAACGACTGAAGGACTGGTTCTTGTCGGCATCGACGCCGGCAAAGGAGGTTTAGTTTGGTTGTTTGGGTTAGGCGGGCACCGCAAGGTGCCCGCTTTTTTTGTCCCCTGCCCTAGCCGCTGTCGGCTGGACTGGGGAACTGAACAAGCCCTTGAGAGAGTGGCGGCGAGGCGGGCGTAGGAATTGTTCGGCAGGAAAGCCGCTCCGCCAACGTGGAATGGGCGTTCAGCGCCGGAGGCGCGGCAGAGAGTAGCCCACGGCGTGAGCCGTGGGTTGGGGATAGAGAATGAGTGAGCCCCGGAGGGGCGGCAGAAGTCAGCGAGCTGTCGCCGAACTTGATTTTGGGCAAGAATCAAAGCAGGAAACGACCATGACTATTCGCTCCCTCTCGGTTTTGGCGTTCGCGCTATCCTTAGCAGGCTGTGCATCAGTGAGGGATCTACGTTTCCTATCCCAGCCCCAGAACAAACAGCTATCCGAATCACCCGGGGCCACGCTCTTCAGGCTGAACAAGAAAGGAGACCTTCCCAACGCGTATGGAGGCAGGGACATCTATGGCGGGAAGGTGGATAAAGGGTTTTCAGAGGTGAAGTTGCTCACGATTGGCGAGGACGGCGTCTTGGACTTGTTGGTTTTTGACGTTTCTCGGGACTCCACTGAAACGACCATGAGTCGCTACGGCGTTGGTCAGGGTTTCAACTTGAACATGTCGCAGACCGTAAACATCGGCGGTGGCGGGGAGTTGGGGGTTAAGGCCACCATCGACACCCGCAAAGGCCGTGAGATGGTTGTATCTGGTGTGAAAATCACGTTCACCGAAATCAAACCAGCCTACGTGACCTACACTCTGGTGGACTTGGAGCGAGAAAATTGAAGCTCTCCAACTCACAGATGCCGAAGCTGTTCAGGAATATCGTTCTCGGGGGCCCACACCGCTGCGCTGTCGGTTTCCTTCAAGAGTTCTGGAAATAGCAGTGCGTTGGTCGGTGCCGTGCCCTGACTCGACTGAAAAATGCGAGGGGTTTTTGATTTTCCGCGGAAGTAATGTGTGAGGGCGTCAATTACAGCGAATGCCTCGCTTGGAAGGCAAAGCGGGGAAACAACGATGTCGTCAATAAAGTCTGTCGGGACGTCTGAGAGGGTTAATCCGCTCTCAATCGGCTGACTGCGTAGCACAAAGCGAACTTCGGATTCATGTTTGAAGCTGCTCCGCTTCCACGAGTAAGGACGAGCCAAAAGATCCTCTCCAGCGGATGGCTCACTATATCGAGCCTTCAAAGCCAAGATTGGCGATTCGACCGCGTGATAAAGCGCCTCTGTGACTGCCAAAACTGTCGAACAGATTGCGACACCGTGTTGAGCATAAATTTTCCACTGCGCCATGGATTCCTCTGTCGAAGAATGCCAGCACCAGATCAGGCGCCGCTTCGAGAGTTCGCGAAGCCAGAGTTCTCTTAGCACGAGGACTCGACGGTCCCCGCGTAGTCCTTCAGTGAGCTGCGGTGAGTTAGTGGGTTGCGCTTCCAGCCAACTCGAAACTGACTCCAAAAAATCCAACTCATCTTTTGTGGGTGTAACTCGGCGTGGAAGTTGACCTTCGTTGGGTTCGTCCGCAGTCAGTTTCGCAAGCGTTGGGAGAAAGACGGTATTGCGGTGAAGTAAGAGCAGTAGGGTTTCTAGGCGCATGTAACGCCAAACAACTTCATCCATCCTTACGTTGTCGAAGTGTGCATTCATCGGCAGCTCAATTCACTTCTTCCTCTGTGCCCGGCGCTTTGCCTCCAGCAACCGGCTCGTCGCACTGGTCTGCTTCGCAGGTTCGGCGGGCGCTTCGGTGGCGGCAGTTGAACCGCTTGTTTCGCCCGCTCCGGCTTCACCACCGGCCGCTGTCGTCGTGGGCGCCTGCTTCGGCTTGAAGAGGTCGCCGCTGGCCTGGGCCGCCACGGGCGCACCGCTGCCGGCGGCGGTTTTCTGGCCGCGGACCCGTTCCTTGGTGGCGAGCAGCGAGCCGAGGGATTCCTGGGCGGCGGTCGCGCGGTCGGCGTCGCCGAAGCCAAACCGGCGCTTCAGCTTGGCCAGCCACTTGCCCCATTCCTCGCGGTCGAGGTCCACACGGCGCACGGCGACATCGAGCACGAAGAGCACGATGAACCACTTGAGCAGGGCTTCCCAGAGGTCGCGCGGCTGGAAGGTCTTCTTGCGGCCGAGCAGGAACGGGTTGTCGAGGTCGGGATTCAGCAGCTTGCCGCCGCCGGCTTCGGCGAGGCGCTGGAGCAGGTTCAGGTTGGGCTCGGTGGCGTTGAACTCGGGCGAGTAGTTCACGCTGGCGCCGAGCACCTGTGCACCGACGAGTTGGCCGTCCTTCAGCTCCATGAGGTTGAGCAGGTAGGCGCCGACTTCCTTGGTGGGGAACTTCGCCTCGTAGCGGCCGGGGCCGGCCTGTTCGAGGTTCACGAGCACGCGTTCGCCCTTGGGGCTGACGACGGCGGTCTGGAGCGTGAGGAAGTTGCGGAAGTTGCCCTCGGCATCCAGCGCCTCGACGGAGATGACGCCCTGGCCGTTCTCGACGCTGACCTCGGTGTTGAAGTCGGCGGTGTCCACGCGGCGCAGCGCCCAGTTGGCGACCTGCGACCAGAACTGCTGATACTTGCTCCACCCGAGCCAGTCCTGCGCCCACTTGGGCCGCGCATCGCTGGTGAAGGCGACGGAACGACCCAATCCGAACTGCCAGTGCGCGAGCAGCGGGTCGCCCTTTTCGCTGAGCAGCGGGACTTCCGCGCGGGGTTTGGTGCTGCTGGAAACGTAGCCGCGCAGCGTGGGATATTCGCCCGCCCCGATGCCGCGGACGAGTTCCGTGCTGACGGCGAGCTGCGGCCGGAAGGGCTCCTCGAAGATCGCCGACTTGAGGATGACGGCGGCTTCCTTGATGAAGATCTGCGGTAGTTGGGCCGCGGATTTCACGTCGTAGAACCGGCCGCCGCCCTGCGATGCCATGCGTTCCATCGTGGCCGGGGCGACGTGGCCGCCGATCATGACGGTGGTGACGGTGATCTTGGCGCCGACGATGTCCTTCATCAGCGCGTCGGTGGGCGCGCCGGGATCGCCGTCGCTGAAGACGATCATGTGCTTCAGATTCGCGCCGGATTTCCGAAGGTCGTTGAAGGCCGACTGCATCGGCGCCTGAAAGTCGGGCATGTCGCCCTGGTTCATGCCAGCGAGTGCAGAGGCGAGCTTCTTCTTGTCGCCGACGGGCTGGAGGTCGAACAGGGCGCGCGTGGTGCCGTCCCAGAGGTAGCAGCCCATCTCGTCCTGCAGCCCGAGCGCGTCGAGCGAGGCGATGGCGATGTCGCGGGCGACCTGGTTGCCGTTGGCGAACTCCATGCCGTGCATCACGAGGCCGAGCGCGCCCTTAGGCAGGACCTTCTTGGAACTCAGCTCCATGTCGAGCGGCAGGGCGGCTTCGAGCGGGGTGTTGCGGTAACCGCCGGCGGCGAAGGCGTTGTCGCCGCCCACGGCCACGAGCCCGATGCCGAAGTCGCGCACGGCGCTTTCGAGTAGGCGCATGCGGTCCTGGCCGAGGTCGCCGGCGGCGACGTTGCACAGAATGACCTCGTCGTAGCTCTGGAGTTCGCCGAGGGAACCCGGGGCGCTGCGTTCGTCCACGACCTTCACGTCGAGCTTGGCCGTGCGGAGTGCCGCCGCGAGCATGCGGTCGGCCTCGGGATCGCTGCTGACGATGAGCACGCGGGGATCGCCGCGGACATTCACGAAGCTGCTCGCCTTGTTGTTCTGCGCGACCGTGTCACCGGCGACCTCGACCTGGACGTTGTAACCGTAGAAGCCGGGGTCCGCGAGCGTCTGCGGAAAGGTGAACAGGTTCTTGCCGGCCTCGAGCTGCACCTTCTGCTCGCCGAGCAACTGGTCGTTGCGGAACAGCCGCACGGTGGCGGGTTGCGCCTTATCGGAGTTGGCGAAGATCTTCGCCTCGAACGTCTGCCCCTTCTTGATGTTCGCGGGCAGCCCCAGCTTCTGGACCGACACGTCGCCGCTGCGGGACGAGCCGAGTGCCACCACGTCGAGCGTGACCCCGAGCGGCTTGGCGGCAATGAGCGCAGACATCGAGTCGCCGATGTTCTCGTTGCCGTCGGAGAAGAGGACGAGCTTCTTCTGGCCGGTCTCGGGAAACGCCGCCGTGCCAAGCCGGATCGCTCCGGCGATGTCGGTGCGCTGGCTTTCGACGACGGCCTGGATCTTCTCGGCCTCGGCGATGGACGTGGCGGTGGTCTCCAGCGCCGCGTCGGTGCCAAAGATCAGGAAGCCCGCCTTGTCGGCTTCGTTCTTCTTCTTCGCCCACGCGTTCGCCATTTCGCGCGCCTGTTCCTGCTGGGCCGACGGCACGGAATCCGACCGGTCGAGCACGAAGAAGACGTTCATGCCCTCCTGCGGCCGTTTCCACTGGATGCCGGCGATGGCGCAGATGAGCAGCAGCAGGGTGACGAAGCGGAGGATTGAAGACGCCCCGCGGCGCCACGAAGTGAGCGAGGCGTCGGACTTCCAGGCCAGCCAACCGGTCCACGCCGCCGCGGGAAGCAGCAGCAGGAGCCAGAGCGGATGGGTGAACTGGAAACTCATCGCGGCGTAGTGCGGGGGGACTCTGCGAAGTTCATCGCCCGCGGCAAGGCTGGGAGAATGGAAGTTGGCCCACCCTCACCCCGGCCCTCGCCCCCGAGGAGAGGGAGCCGCCCGCTACGGGACGATGACTCCACAAGCCCGACCGACGAGGACTGCCCGGTGAATCGCTGAAGCAAAGAAAAGAACGTGTGGAGTATCCGGGCGACGTTAAAGACTCCCTCTCCCCCCGCCCAAGCGGGGGGAGAGGGCCGGGGTGAGGTGGGTGCCTCGGAGCCGGAGCAGGTGACTGGCGCGGTTCGAGTCATGGGTTGCGGTTGGTCGTCGTAGTTGGACCGGTCGACGCCGAATTCGTTGCGGTTTGTCGTTGGAGTGCCTCCACCTTGGCACGAATTCCCTTCTCGCGAACTTTCTGCTGAGTGTGGGCGATGGTCAGGATTCCGCTGACCAGCACGGCTAGCAGCGGCATGAGCACATTCCGACCTCGGCGCAGCGCAATGGAACCGATGACCAACCCGAGGCCGGTGCCGGGTATTCCGGGACAGGCGCACAGGACCATTCCGCTGAGAATGACAAACACCTAGGTCGAATAGAGGCAGACTCGCGCCCAATACAGCCGTCGTGAATCCGTCATTTCGTCACCCTCCTCACCAACTTCTGCACCCGGTGATTCTGTGAGTCCGCGACGTAGAGGTTGCCCTTCGAATCGAAGCAGATCGCCCACGGGTTCGCGAACTTGCCCGGCGCCGCGCCCGCGCTGCCGATGACCTCGACCACCTGGTCCTGCGCATCGAGCACCGTGATCCGGCTGTTGCCGAATTCGCAGATGAACTGGTTGCCGGCGGGGTCCACGCGCACGTCGTAAGGGTAGCTGAATTCGCCGGGATTGGAGCCCGCCTGGCCGAAGGCGCGCAAGAATTCGCCCTCACGGCCGAACACCTGCACGCGGTGGTTGCACGAATCGGCCACGAGCACCTCGTCGCGCTGGCCTATGCAGAGACCTTCCGCGCGGCTGAACTGCCCGGGCCCGCTGCCGGGACTGCCCCAAACCGAAGTCGGGCAGGCTGCCAGCCCGCCCGGGTCGTTGGTGAGGAATGAGCGCACGGGCACACACCCGCCGGACAGGCCCGCGGGTGGTCCGACGCTGAAGCGCTGCACACGGTCCACGAGCGTATATTCGCTCAGGTAGAACTCCCCGTGGCGGTTCTCCGCAATGCCCCGCGGCAGGATGAACTGGCCGGCGTTCGTGCCCTTCATGCCCCACTGACGAACCAGTTCGCCGTTGGTCGTGAAGTGGTTCACCCGCATGTAGTGCGGCTCGATGACGAGCACATGACCCTCGCGGTCGAGCCCCATGCCCTTGGGTTTGCCGAGATCGGTCTGCGGCATCTGCCACTGGAGCAGGAAGCGGCCGTCCGGACTGAACTTCTGGATGCGGCCGGTGATGTCGGCCACGTAGAGGTTGTCGTCGCGGTCGCAGGTGAGCGAATGCGGCTTGTTGAACTGCCCCGGCGCAACCCCGCGCGAACCGATGACCTGCACCGCGGA
>CAIJLV010000126.1 GCA_903821635.1 uncultured Verrucomicrobiota bacterium
CCAATTTTTTCCAGCGTCCTCAATGAAACCGCATCGTTCTCGTCCGGCCGCTCGGCCGACTCATCCGGCTGCGCCGCGCGCCGCCCGGCCTGCTCGACCGTCTCACCCTGTCCGGCCGGTTCGCCCTTCCCGGCCCAATTCAGCGGGCCGCGGGCCCGCTTCGTCAACGAACCGCCCCGATCGCACCGACCGCTCCCCTGCCCCATTGCGCCCACCGCGCCCTGCCAATCTACGCCCGGGCCGACCGGCTCGTCCGGCCGGGCCGACCGCGACGCGCCCAAGCCGGCCGGAAAGATCGGCCCCAGGTATCCGGCCCGCGATGCCGCCTGCGCCAACCGCACGAGTCCAACCCAAGGAGGTTCCGCCGGGGCCGGTTCATGGCTTGGCCCGCGTTTTGTCGAAGTTGGGGTTCTGCTCTCGTTCAGAAGCGACTCGGATCATTGAATCTGGCCGAGTGACGCTCAATGAGCGGGTGTGCCGAAATCCGGATCAACCGACCAACGCCGTGCGGGACCGGATCTCCGTGGACACGATGCCGATTACGGCCGAACCGAAGGTTTACGTGATGCTCAACAAACCCCTCGGCATGGTCGCGTCGAAGACAGATGAACAGGGGCGTTCCTCCGAATTTAGATGCCTGCCTGTCAAGCGAGCCGGGGGCACCTCGGTCGGCGACTTGGATCAACCGTTATTCGGAAAGGGGCAGAAGTTACCCGCGAAGATTACGCTTCCGGAACAGCTTTCGCCCGTCGGACGCCCCGATCAATCGATCGAGGGGTTGCTGTTATTTACCAACGATAACGAATGGGCCGACCGGATTACCGCCCCGACGAACCACCTCGACAAGACCTACCACGTCCAAGTCAACCGAGTTGCCGACGAGGCATTTTGCCAGCAATTGAAGGCCGGCATCAAGCTGGACGGCGAAACCATGACAGCAAAACGCGTCGCCATCCTGCGGGGGGGGGACAAAAATTCATGGCTGGAGATCACGCTGGACGAGGGACGCAACCGGCACCTCCGGCGGTTGCTGAGCGGTTGCGGCGCCGAGGCGTTGCGATTGATCCGAATCGGCGTGGGTTCCCTGCAATTGGCACCGCTGGCAAAAGGCCAATGGCGCCACCTGACGCTACGGGAGATTGCCGCTCTGCGCGGACTGCCCGCCGCGGCTCCCAAGGTGGCGGCCGAGGAGCCTTCCGGGCGACGCCCCAAGCGCGCGTAAGTAGCGCTTGCCGGAGGTAAGCTTCGGAGATGCGTATGGAGGCAGGCGCCCAACCACCATTTTCAATCCTGTGCGATTGATCGCGCAAGGCAGGCGGGCACGAAAAAGGCGCGTCCCGAGGGACGCGCCTGAGCCACGTAAAACCGTTTAATCGGCTTACTTGTTGAGCTTGTCTTCGAGCGCCGCGAACGCGTGCTCAAGGGCGACGAGGTCTTCGCCGGGCTTGAGCTGATCGAGCATCTTCTGCTCTTCCCGGAGCTGTTCAGGGCTGTAGTTGGCAGCCTTGATGGACAGACCGATGCGGCGTTCAGCCCGATCGATCTTAATGACACGCGCCGTCACATCGTCGCCGACTTTCAGCACGTTCTTGATCTTGTCCACGCGCTCTTCGCTGACCTGCGAAATGTGCACGAGCCCATCGATGTCGTGATCGAGGCCCACGAACGCACCGAAGCTGGCGAGTTTGGTAACCTTGCCGTTCACGAGGTCGCCGACCTTGAAGAACTGCTCGATCCCGTCCCACGGGTCGGTCGAGAGCTGCTTCAGGCCAAGCGAAATGCGCTGGTTGGCCTTGTCGACTTCGAGCACGACGGCTTCGACGACGTCGCCCTTCTTCACAGACTCGCTCGGATGATTGATCTTGCGGGTCCACGACATGTCGGAGACGTGGATCATGCCGTCGAGGCCTTCCTCGAGTTCGAGGAACGCGCCGTAGCTGGTCAGGTTGCGGATGGCGCCCTTGACCTTGGTGCCCGGCGGATACTTCTCGTGGGCGATGTCCCACGGGTTAGTCTCAAGCTGGCGGATACCGAGGCTGATCTTCTGCTCTTCGCGGTTAATCCCGAGCACGACGGCGTCGAGTTCCTGGCCGACTTTGAGGACGTCCGAGGGTTTGGCGATGCGCTTGGTCCAGCTGAGCTCGGTGACATGCACGAGTCCTTCGACACCGGGTTCGATTTCGACGAACGCGCCGTAAGGCACGAGGTTGACAACCTTGCCTTTGACCTTGGCTCCGAGGGGATACTTGGCCTCGATGTTGTCCCACGGGTTGGCGTCCTTCTGCTTGAGGCCGAGGGAAACGCGTTCCTTTTCGCGGTTGATGTCGAGGATGACGACGTCGAGCTCTTGGCCGATCTTGAGCAGGTCGGTGGGGTGGCTGAGTCGGCCCCAGGACATGTCGGTGATGTGCAGGAGGCCGTCGAGGCCGTTGAGGTCGATGAACGCACCGAAGTCGGTGATGTTCTTGACGACGCCCTTGCGGATATCGCCCGGGACGAGTTCGGAGAGGAGCGAGGAACGGCGTGCGGTGCGTTCGGCCTCGACCAATTCGCGGCGGCTCAGAACGACATTCTGACGGTCCGGGTTGAGCTTAACGACCTTGAATTCGTAGGTGTTGCCCACGTAGGACGCGAGGTTCTTCGGCGGAACGACATCGACCTGCGACGACGGGCAGAACGCCTCGACGCCGATGTTGATGACGAGCCCGCCCTTAACCACGGCCTTGACCTTGCCCTGCACGGTGCCGCCTTCATTGCAGATGCTTTGGATGCGGTCCCAGTTTTGTTGGAATTCGGCTTTTTCCTTGGACAAGTGAACGTTCCCGTCCTTGTCCTCGGCCCGTTCGATGAGCACATCGAACTGGTCACCGATCTTCACCGTTGCGAAGTCGGCAAACTCGCCACCGGAGACTACGCCTTCGGACTTGCCACCGATATCGACGAGAACTTCCTTCTGTCGAACTTGGATGACGGTGCCTTTGACGATTTGGCCGGTCTGGAGGGACGTATTGAAGCCCTTCAGCATCTCGGCGAACTGCTGTGTAGTAACTGACATAACTCGACAAACCAACGGACCGGTTTCAATTCCGGTCATGAATCAACCGACTGTAAAACGGGAGCCTGCCGGGCCCAAGATGATGCGCGGCCCTGCGCGAAGACTCCGTGCCTTACTCCACCGCGTTGCGGGAGGGCAACGGAGGTTAGAAGTCAGGTAGTGCGTTAAACGGTCTTTTCTCAGCCTAAAACGAAGCCGCACACGCGGCCTCAGGCGGTGCAAAACTAGGGAACCTGGAGGTCTCGGCAAGCCCTATTTGCCGGCCTTTCACACCCACCGCGCGACGCCAAGACCGAAGCGTGAAAAAGCTGCCGCCAAGGCCGATCCGCCGCTGATTAACCCGTTCTGATCTTTCGCGTTTCGCGGTCATTGACCTCAGCGGGCAATTGCGGCATTTCCTCTCACTCAATCCAACGCAAAGCTTGACCATGTCTGCTGCTCGCTCCCGCCTCCCGGTGTCCACCGCCGGTTTCACCCTTATCGAGTTGCTGGTCGTGATCGCCATCATCGCGATTCTCGCCGGCATGCTACTGCCCGCGTTGGGGCGCGCCAAAGGCAAGGCCCTCGCGATTCGTTGTAACAGTAACCACCGCCAGATTGGACTCGGGATGCACATGTATGCCGACGATAGCCGGGATAACTACCCGGTTTACAACGACTGGGGAACTTTGGGTGGGAAAAAGGGCCTCATCGAGCTTCACGGGGGGCTGACCGCCGCGACCAATCGTCCACTCAATCGCTATGTGCCGGCCAACGAGGCGTTCCAATGCCCTTCCGACAAGGGCGATGCCTTACATTACAAATCCGGAAGTTTACCGAAGAAAATCAAGTCCTGCTATGACGCTTGGGGCAATAGTTACCTGACCGTGTGGGCGGTGGAAACTCTGCGGGTCAAACATGTCACCGGCGATTCGGCCCGGCCGACCGCGCCCGAGGGCAAACCCATCAAGACGAGCGAAATCGCCCGCAGCGCCTCCAATAAACTTATCCAGGGCGATTGGCCTTGGTGGGCTGACCGCGACAAGAACGATCTCGCGAGCCAGTGGCACAACTTCAAGGGACAGTATCGTTTCAACGTCCTCTTTGGCGACGGCCACACCGATTTCTTCCGCTTTCCCAAGGAAGCCGCACAGTGGAATTATTCCGGCCCGGCACCCGACCCGGGCTTTTCTTGGTGGTAAGCCCGTGGGTCGGTGGGGACCATTTCCGAGGCTTGCGGTTCCGGCCCCGAACTTGAACCTCCGGCTAGTCATGAGCGCCCCGAAAGAACTGCCCCGGACCCGTCCGCCCATCGATCGCATGATGCAGATCCATGGCGAACTAGCCGCCGGCAAGTTTCCCAATTGCTCCACGCTCGCGCGTCAAATTGAGGTCAGCGCCAAAACCATCCAGCGCGACCTCGAATTCATGCGCGACCGGATGAACCTACCCCTCGCGTGGGAACCGCTCCGCAATGGCTACCATTATACCGAAGAGGTGGAGGGGTTCCCGACCCTGCAAATCTCCGAAGGCGAACTGTTCGCGCTGCTCGTCGCGGAAAAAGCGCTCCAGCAATACCGCGGCACGCCTTACGAAAAGCGGCTCGTCGGCGCGTTGAAAAAGTTGGAGCGGTCCCTGCCTGGCACCGTGTCGCTCAACCTCGCAGAGTGGGAACAGACGGTGTCGTTTCGCACCACGGCCGAACCGGTCGTCAACGTGCCCATCATGGAAGCGCTCGCCCAAGCGATGCAAAAACGCGACCAGTTGCGCCTGCATTACCGCAAACCCGGCGCCAAAAATCCGGAAGCGCGCGTGGTCGACCCCTACCACCTCGCGAACGTCAACGGGGAGTGGTATCTGTTCGCCTTTGACCACTTGAGGAACGATATCCGCACATTTGTCCCCGGGCGCATCGTGGACGTGGCCAAGACCGGCAAAAGCTTTGCTCGGCCGGCCAAATTCACGCTGGAGAAACGCTTGCGCGACAGTTTTGGAGTCCGTTCCACCGACGGCAACTTCGCCGTGGAGTTGCGCTTCGAAGAACGGGTCGCTGACTACATCCGCGAAAAGCGCTGGCATCCGTCGCAGCAACTCAAAGAACTACCCGACGGCGGCGTCGAATTGAGTCTGCAATTAGGCAGTCTCGTGGAAATTCAGCGCTGGGTTCTCGGCTGGGGGGGCGCCGCCAAAGTCATCGCCCCGCCGGAACTCGCCCAAAGGGTTGCCGCCGCTGCCCAAGCCATCTCAGCCGCCCACGCCGCATGAGCACACCCGTTCCGCTAGCCCCACAACCGCCCACCGGCCAACGCCATTTTTTTACCGGCCCGATCATTAAGACCGAGCTGCTGCTGGAATGGCTGGCCCAACACGGCCTCACCGCCTCGACCGCCGAAGCCGAAACCGGAGTCGACCCCGACGATCTCAGCCGCGAGATGCATGTGTTTGTGATCGCCCCCCATTACGACCGCGCCTTCCAACTCTTCTTCGCCGAACGGGAGGACGAATTTTGAACTCCACCGAATCCACCCCTCGCCTCGACCGGTTGGAAGCCTCGATCGCCCACTTGGAACGACAGTTGGACGAGCTGAACGCGGTCGCCGTGGCCCAAGGCAAACTGCTCACCCGCCTCCAGAAACGCCTCGAACTGCTTGGTGACACCGTCGAATCTCAAGAATTGGACCGAGTCCGCGGCAATTCGCAGCGGCCACCTCACTGGATGCCTTAGCCTACTTTACGCCCCTCAACTCAAGGGAGGCGGGCGGGCGTTACCCCTTGGCGACCCACTCTCAAAGCTTCATTTTTCCACTATGTTCACCCGGTTTGATGGGCTTCCGCCCCTTGCGCTCCTGCTCAGCGCGCTGTCGGTTTCTGCGGCCGAACTGCGCGTGATGTCCTTTAACCTCTGGCACGGCGGGGACGCAGGTAAACAACCGCTCGCACAAAGCGCCGCCGTCATCCGCGCCGCCCGCGCTGACTTGGTCGGCTTTCAAGAGAGCCGCGGTTACGAGCACCACGGCATTCGCCCCAACCACGGGCGGAAACTCGCCGAGCTGCTGGGTTGGTATTACTTCGAACAGGGCTCCAGTCCCGGTATTGCCAGCCGCCACCTCATCGTCACCTCCACCCCAGGCCGACACGGCGCCACCGTGCGACTGCCCTCGGGCCAACTCGTCACCCACTTCAACGTTCACCTGATGCATGCGCCGTATCAGCCGTATCAGTTGCTGAACATCCCGTATGCCGATGCGCCGTTCATCAAGACTGCCGACGAAGCCATAACCGCAGCTCGCCAAGCTCGGGGCGGCGAAGTGGCGGGGCTGTTGGCCGAAGTAGCGCCAGCGGTCGCTCGGGGAGAAACGATCTTCCTCACTGGCGACTTCAACGAACCGTCACACCTCGACTGGACTCAGCGGGCCACGCAGGCCGGCAGATGCCCCTTGCCAGTGGCCTATCCCACCACCTTGGCGGTCATGAACGCCGGCTTGAAGGACTCGTTTCGCACGCTGTTCCCCGACGAAGTGGCCAAGCCGGGAGTGACGTGGTCGCCGCTCACGCTGCCCAGCGATCCCAAGGATCATCACGACCGGATTGATTTCGTATTTTTCGCCGGCCCCACGGTGCAGGCAAAACACTGCGAAATCGTCGGCGAATCGGCGAAGTTCGCCGACCTCGTGGTGCTGCCCTATCCGTCCGATCACCGCGCTGTCGTCGCCACCTTCCAACTGCCTTGAAGCGCCATGGGCTGAGCCCCCTGCCCACACTCGCGACCCGTGTGCAGCGCTGGCGCCAAAACTGACGGCGCTCGCCACCGTTCAGAAGTGGGCGCAGCGGAAACAGCCCGTAGAGCAAGACCGCCGCCCCTCTCCTCGCCCTCACCGAACCAACGTCAGTCTCGCGGCCACCGCCCCGGCCCGATTCCCTTTCGCGACCGGGGCGGCGAGTCGAGCTGCAGCGGCAAGTCCACCCCAAAGAGCGTTGGGGCATTCGTCATGCCGCGCTCCGCCCGCGGCGCCAATTGGTCGAAGAAATCAGCAAACCGCAGGCTGCATTGGAGCCGGCGTTGCTTGCCATCAATCTTCGGATTCACCTGCATCACAGCAGTGTCGAAGGGCGCCAACCGTTTCCGCGCCTGAGCCGCCTTCCGAGTGGTCAACACATCCTGCGCCATGTCCTTGATCTGCGCGTCCAACCGTTCGAGGTCAGCCCGGGTTATCGCCCCCCAGAGTCGGCGCCATTGCTCCGGCTCCACCCGCACTGCCTGCACGTTGACAAAGCGCTTCACGGAGCCGTCCTGCCGCCAGAAACCCACGATCAACAGGAAGGGCTCGCTGATGTCGAACTGGCGGAGCGCATCTCCGAGATCCACCGGGGTGTTGAATTTGGCGGCCTTGGGATTCACCGGCACGCCGCCATGATTGCGGTTCGCCTCGGCGGGAACATCCCAGCGCTGCGTGTAAGTGAGCGGCTGGTAGCCACCGAAAAAGGTCGCTCGAATCCAGTGTTCAAATTCGACGCCGTGCCGCTGCACTTCCCGCCGCACCTCCGGTGGCTGCGCGACGAGTCCGAACGCCAAAAGGCAGGGCAGCCAGAGCCGCAAGAATTGGCGCCAGTAAACAATCACTTCGGCAGCGTATTTTACGGGTGGCTCCGGAGCGATGCCGGATTGCTCCGCGCCGAACGGATTCCACTTTCACCCGGCCGCGCCGGCTTTCATTTTCGGGCTGCCACATGAAAACGCTCCGCTTGGGTCGAAGTTCGCTCGTCGCCTCCCGCCTCGCCTACGGGTGTTGGCGCCTCGCTGGTTCGGAAGGTCAACCGCCAGAACCCACCAGCGCGACCGGCTTGCGGGCAATTCACGCCGCGGTGGACGCCGGGTTCACCCTTTTCGATCTCGCCGACATTTATGGTGGGGGGCGCTGTGAAGCAATTTTCGGCGAAGCGTTGCGCGACTCACCGGGGCTCCGAAACCGTCTGTTGATCGCTAGCAAATGCGGGATCCGGCGGGCGGGTGAACCGGCGGGCGCGCCCGGGCGTTACGATTTCAGCGCCGAGCACCTGATTCGCAGCGTGGAGCAGTCGCTTCGCCGGCTCGACGTGGAAACGATCGACCTGCTGATGCTGCACCGGCCCGACTACTTGATGGACCCAACCGAGGTCGCTGGCGCCTTCGGGCAATTGCTCGCCGCGGGCAAGGTTCGAGCCTTCGGCGTGAGCAATTTTCGCCCCAGCCAAGTGACGGCCCTGCAACGAGTGTGCCCCCTGCCGCTCGTGGTAAATCAGGTCGAAATCAGCCTGTTACAAATCAACGCCCTCGAAGACGGCACCCTCGATCAATGCCTTGCTGAAGGCCTCACCCCGATGGCGTGGAGTCCGCTCGCGGGCGGACTGCTAGGAAGTCGGGTGCATGGCCTGCTACCAGCCCAACGCAGCTATGATCCCACGCGGGTAAACGCCACGCTGGACCGGCTGGCGGTCGCCTTGAACTCGAACCGGGAAGCCGTCGCCCTCGCGTGGTTGCAGCGGCATCCCGCCGGCATCCAGCCCGTCGTCGGTTCCGTGGATCCGGGACATATCCAAGCCGCCGCCAACGCGGATCAGCTCCAACTGTCGCGCGAAGACTGGTATCACTTAGTCACCGCGGCGCGCCCGACGCCCCTGCCCTGAGCGCCCCTCGCCGCCAACCGGAATGCGCCTGACGCCAAAGCGAGTCTTCGACGGATTTACCTTCCCCCGATTGGCCTTCACCGCGCATTAATGGGCATGGCGCTCGTGGGGGGACACTTCGCCGACTTTTTCGTCATGAAAAAACTCGCCGGACGGACGGCTATCCTCACCGGAGCCAGCGGAGGACTGGGCTCCCACTTGGTGCGCGCTTTGGCCGCGGAACACCTCAACCTGCTTTTGGTCGCCTTTCCAGGCGTCGAGCTCCCCAAAGTCCAGGCCGTGGCCGCCGAACAACCCGTGCGTGCGGAAGTGCTCACTGCCGATCTGCGGGTGGCCAGCGAACGCAGCCGGGTCATTGAGACCGCACTGCAGATTTACGGCCGCGTGGACTTACTGATCAACAACGCGGGCGTCGAATACTCGGCGGCTTACCACGAACTGGCGGCTTCCCAAATCGCCGAAGTGCTCGCCGTGAATCTGGAGGCCCCCATGCTGCTTTCGTGGCAACTCCTGCCTCACCTGCTGGGCCGAAAACAGGGGCACATCGTCAACATCTCGTCCTTGGCCGGAAAAGCCGGACCGGGCTTTCAGGAACCCTATGCGGCGTCCAAAGCCGGGTTGGTCGCGTTCACACAGTCCCTGCGCGCCACCTATCGCGGGACCGGGGTGAGTGCGTCGGTGGTGATCCCCGGCTTCATTGAGGCCGGCATTTATTCGCGACTGAAAGAATCCACCGGGCGATCCGCCCCGGCCCTGCTCGGGGCCTGTTCGCCAGAGCGGGTTTGCCGGGCGGTTTTCCGCGCGATCCGCGAAGACCGGCCGGAGGTGATCGTCAACCGCTATCCGGTGCGCCCCCTGCTGGCCTTGTCGGCCTTGTCCCCAAGGTTTGGCGAATGGTTCAATCGGGCCATCGGCGTCACGGAATTCTTCCGCCAGGCCGCCAAACTCAACCGCCGGCGCTGAACACCCATGACTCAATCGAGTTTCCCCCCTCCCGGGCGCCGGGCGACCGAACTTACCCGGCAGACTGGGTTTGCCTCCGGTCCGCGTTGGCCGTCATTCTTTCGCCCAGTTCCCCAGACAATTCTTGCCCCAACTGCTCCCCCAACCATGCCCCTCCCTCCGCTTCCCCGGCGATCAACTCAGCGACTGTTCACCGTGGGCATAGCCCTTGGACTCGCCGGCCCCAGCTTGGCCACCGGTTTTCGGTTGCCGGATCAAGACGCCTTTGCCACGGCCCGCGGCGAGGCGTTTGCCGCCACTGCCGACAACCCGTCAGCTATTTTTTACAATCCCGCCGGCATCACCCAACTCACCGGGCAACAATTCCGCGGGGGTATTTACGGGATCAAGACGGATACGGACTACACCGCACCGGGCGGACAAGAATTCGACAACCGGCACGACCTGCATGTGATTCCGCAGTTGTTCTATACGGTGAAACTGGAGTCGCTGCCGCTGGCTTTGGGTCTCGGCGTCTATTCACCCTATGGCCTAAGCAACGAATGGCCGGAGGATACCGGCTTCCGCACGGTGGCCACCCGCGGCCGCCTCAGCTACTTCACAATCAACCCAGTGATCGCCTGGGAAATCACGCCGGGACTGTCGATCGCCGCCGGCCCCAGCGTGAATTTTGCCGACTTGGATTTGCGGCAGGGTTTCGCCACGCCGCTGCCTGGCTTGGGGGATGTGTTCAGCTTCGAAGGCCAAGGCTGGGCGGCTGGCTACAACGCGGGCGTCTTGTGGAAGCTCAGTCCCCAAGTGCAGTTGGGCGTCAACTACCGCAGCGCCACCACCGTCGACTTCGAGGGACACTCGAAATTGTCCGCCCCCGTCGACCTGCGCACCCCGGCGGCGGCGGAATGGGATTTCCCTCAGATGGTGGTCGCGGGAATTTCCTTTCGGCCGACGCCAGCTTGGAACCTCGAGTTCAACGTCGATTGGACCGGCTGGGACCGGCTCAACACCGTGGTCATTCACCAAGCACCGCTCCCGGACGCCGGGTTGGTGCTGAATTGGGAATCGAGCCTCTATTATGAGTTTGGTGCGACCCGATATCTCGCCCACGGATGGACGGTCAGCGCCGGCTATATCTACAATGAGAATTCGGTGCCAGACGCGACCTACAACCCGATCGTCGCCGATCTCAACCGGCACTTCTTGAGTGCGGGGTTCGGCCATCGGGGCGCCCGCTTTGACTTCGATTTCGCCTACCAGTTCGGCTACGGCCCGACCCGCACGGTGACCGGGAGCACCGTCTCCGCGTTCGGGCAGTCCGCCGACGGCAATTATGAGTTCCAAAGCCACGCCCTGTTTATCACCGGCGGCTGGCACTTTTGACCTGTGCATACTTTCGCCTCACCTGACGCCCGCCCCCCTGGCGGATTCCCGCTGGGTCAGCGCGCCCCTCGCCGCCCCTGGCGGGCCGAGCCTCAAGGCGGGCGGCCCGGCACCGCCAGAACCACCCCCATGCCATGAGCGATCGCGATACCGTAATCAGTTGTCGCAATAGCCAGGGAACCGAAATTCGGGCAACCCCGGTTCGGCTGAACCGTTTCGCAGTCGTGTTCGAAGTCTATAATCCGTATAGCATTCTTCAGCTTTCGGAGGTCCTACTCGACTTCCGGATCAGCATCGGCGAGCGGTTGCTCTATGCTGGACGAGCGGTGGTCAGCAACATCGTCAATGCCGGCATCATGCTGGTGTGCGAAGCCGCGCTGGAGGAATCCTGGTTGGACGTGGACCTCTTTGCGCCGATGAACCAGCCCAACCGGCTACGGACCGAGCTGGAAGGCTTCATGAAGGAAGCCGTGAAGATTCACGCGGTGAGCCGAGACTTCAAGGTGGTGGTGGCAGATATGCACAGCATGTTCACCGACCTCAGGCACTGGTTGGAGCAGGTCGAACTTGGCATTCGCTCGCTGCCCAGCGGCGATCTTGGGCAGCGTGAGCGGCAGATCATCGCGGAGATCGGCCCGCCGGTGGGGCCGGCCTTCGACGAACTTTTCCGGCGCTTCGAGGCGATCGCCGGCGCCGTGGATGTCGCCGCCCACGCCATGCACCGGACCTATATGCGCCGGCTCCTGCACCCGCTGGTGCTGTGCGCGCCCTTCGCCTACCGCACTTTCCAGAAGCCGCTCGGTTATGCCGGCGACTACCTGATGGTAAATATGATCCTGTCGGAAGCCTTGGAAGGCAGCTCGCTCTTTGCCAAGGCGGTGCACGCTTGGTTCCTGACCCAGCCGCCCGCCGAAGCGCACCGTAACCGCATTCGTTACCTGCTCGAAATCCTGACGCACGAAACCACCCGGGTGGCCGCCCGTGGCCGCCGCCTGCGCGTCTTCAACCTCGGTTGTGGCCCAGCCGGTGAAGTGCAGCGCTTCATCGCTGGCGGCCCACTCGCGGATCATGCGGACTTGGTGTTGGCGGACTTTAACGACGAGACAATTGAGTTCACCCGTGACCGAGTGGCTAAGTTAAAAGCCGAACACGGCCGAACCACCGGGGTCGAATTTTTGAAAAAATCAGTGCACCAAGTGCTCAAGGAATCAGGCCGCAGCGATGGCACCGAACCCCGCTATGACCTCGTCTATTGCGCCGGCCTGTTTGATTATCTGTCCGACCGGATCTGCCAACGGTTGATGAATATCTTTTACGAAATGGTGGCCCCCGGCGGCCTGCTGGTCGTCACCAATGTCGAGGCGAGCAATCCCGCCCGCAACGGCATGGAATTTCTCTTGGAATGGCATTTGATTCACCGCGGCCAAGACCAACTGAAACGACTCCATCCCCTGGCTGCCCCCGAGGGGGCGGTCGTCACCAAAGCCGACGTCACCGGCGTCAACATCTACCTTGAAGTCCGCAAGCCAGGAGCAACCTGAAGCCCTGCTCGACCGCGAGCCGGAGTTAAGGCGGGCGTTTGAGTTGGAGGAGCAGGAGCAACGGATCCGATTGGGCAAAGTCGGTGCCGTGCTGGTGGCCTTGCTAATGCCGCTTGGCGTCGTGCTGGACGTGATGGTTTATCCTGGGGAGACGCTGACGCTGATTTATTTCCTGATGCTCCGCGCGTTCAGTTGCCTGCTGGCCTTGATCCTCTGGGCTTGGCTGCACACGCCGCGCGGCGAGGCCCATGCGCGGTTCGCTGGACTGGCGCTGGCGTTGATTCCCACCGCGTGCATCGCCGTCATGATCGCCATCAAGGACGGCTGGAACTCCCCCTACTACGCCGGTCTGAATCTCGTGCTGCTGGCGGTAAACGTCGTCGTGCATTGGAACCTCCGGGAATCCGTCACGGTCACCGGTTTGGTGATCGGCTTCTACGCCCTCGCAGGCTTCGCGAATGGCTCGCCGGCGAGCAGCGGAGGCGGCTTCAACAACTTCTATTTCCTGTTCCTGACTGGGATCATCGTGGTGACCGGCAACGTGTTCTACAATGCCCTCCGCCGCCGGGAGTTTGTGGCGCGCGCGGAGTTGAAGCTGAGCGAACAACGCCTCGCCCTAACGAACCGGAGCCTGCAATCCAGTCAGCAGGAACTTGAGCAGACCAACCTACGGCTGCGCGAACTCGACCAATCCAAGGACCGCTTCTTCGCCAACATCAGCCACGAACTCCGCACCCCGCTCACACTCCTCATCGCGCCACTGGAATCCCTGCGCAGCACTCCGGGCGTTCACTCCGACCCCACGGTGCGCGAGTATCTGGACACCATGCACAGCAACGGCATGCGGCTGCTCAAACTGATCAACGACTTGCTCGAACTGGTCCGTTTGGATTCCGGCACCCTGAAGTTGCAGTGTGCCCCAGTGCCAGCCGACGAATTCTTGCGTGGACTGATGCAGACGCTCCGCTGCGTGGCCGAAGAAAAGGGATTGCGACTGCACTGCTCCATCGCGGCCGACGTGACCCACCTCTTCGCCGATGCCGACAGACTGGAAAAGATCTTCCTAAACCTGCTTTTCAACGCGGTGAAATTTACTCCCGGCGGCGGCGAGGTGGCGATTCTCGGAGAACGCGACGGGGACTTTGCCCTGCTCTCCGTCCGAGACACCGGCGTGGGCATCAGCCCACAGCAATTACCCCTCATCTTTAGTCGATTTTGGCAGGCAGACTCCTCGACTCAGCGGAAGTTTCAAGGTGCCGGCATCGGCCTCTCGCTGGTGAAAGAACTCGTGGAGGCGCACGGCGGTTCCGTGAGTGCCACCAGCACCCCCGACCAAGGCACGACCATGCTCGTGCGATTGCCGCTCGCCTCGCCCGCAGATTGGGCAGCCAGCCGCCCCCCGCTTAGTAATCAAGCCGACGCCTCCGCAGCCCCCCCACCCGAGAAAGAGGCCTGGATCGAAGGCCTCTACCGCCGCGCCGAACTGTCCGGCTACGCGCCGCTGCGCCCCCCCTTGCGCCCTTGGACACCGACCAGTCCCACGCGGCGGCGGCGGCCTAGGCTGCTGCTCGCAGACGACGAACCGGACATGCTGCGCTTCCTCAAATCGCAACTGACCGAAGATTATGAAGTAATCGAAGCCAGCGACGGCCATCAAGCGTTCAGCCTCGCCACTCAACTGCTACCCGACGTGATGATTTGCGACATGATGATGCCCGGAAAAGACGGCCTTACGGTTTGCCGCGAACTCCGTGAGCAGACGGCCACCCGGTCCGTGCCCTTCCTCATGCTGACCGCCCGGGCGGACGACGAGACGAAGCTTGCAGCGCTCGCCGCCGGCGCCAGCGACTTCCTCCCCAAACCCTTCTCGTCCCAAGAGCTGCGCCTCCGGTTAAAAAATTTGGCCGATGCCCACCAACTCCAAAAAGAGGTCAACTGGCAGAACAAGAAGCTCGAAGCCACCTTGGAACAATTGAAGGAAACCGAGACGCACCTCGTGCAGACCGAAAAGCTCGCCTCCCTCGGCCGCCTCAGTGCCGGCATCATCCACGAGATCAACAATCCGCTGAACTACGCGCTAACCGCCATGCACGTCATTCGGAAGTGCGGGCCCAAATTACCCGCCGCCGAACAAACCGACTTCAATGAATCCGTGGCCGACGCGGAGGACGGACTGCGCCGGGTCGCCCACATCGTAAGTGACCTGCGTTCGTTCACCCACAACCACTCCGGCCCCGGCCAGATGCTAAACGTAACGCCGTTGCTGGGACGGCTCCCGCGCCTGTTTTCAGCCGAGCTCAACGATCCCATCCGGCTGCGCCTCGAAGTGCCCGATGAGTTGGAAGTTTTCGCTCACGCCAATCGGCTCCAGCAAGTGCTCATCAACCTCGTCCAAAACTCCCTTGACGCCTTGAAGACCCGGGCAGAAGAGGCGCCCCCACCGGAAATCCTCGTCACCGCCGGCCTTACCGCGAGCGGGCCGTTCATCACCGTGCGTGACAATGGGCCCGGCATCCCCTCCGAGATTATGGACCGGATCTTTGATCCGTTCTTCACCACCAAGGAAGTCGGAGCCGGCATGGGCCTCGGCCTGAGCATCTGTTACCGCATCATGAGCGAAGCTGGTGGCCGAATCCGCGTGAACAACCAACCGGGCAAATTCTGCGAATTCATTTTGGAGTTTGCCCCCGCCCCTGAATCCTAGCAAAACCCTGTCTGTAAGATGGAACAACCCTACGACTACAAACGCTTCGCCGTGCTTTATGTGGATGACGAAGAAAAGTCACTCCGGGGACTGGTCCGGGCACAATCAGAGCATTTTCGAATCCTAACCGCCCCCAACGCCGATGAAGGCTGGCGCTTGCTCAATGAGCACATCGACGAGATCGGCGTGCTCATGTCCGACCAGCGGATGCCGGGAGTCAAAGGCGTGCAGTTGCTGGAAAAATCCCGCCAGTTGCGCCCGCGCATCATTCGGATCTTGGCCACAGCCTACACCGACATGGAGGCGGCCGTGGAGGCGGTGAATACCGGCGCCATTTACAAATACGTCTCCAAGCCGTTCGAGCTCGGCCCGCTCGAAATCACGCTCAAGCGGAGTCTTGAATTCTTCATGGTGCAGCGCGAACGCGATGCCCTCCTCCGTGAGAAACTCTCGGTGCTGCACAAGATGGTCATCACCGACCGGGTGCTCGGTCTCGGCGTGATGGCTTCCGGGTTGAGCCACAATCTCCGCAACTCGATGTCGGCGGTGCGCACTTTCCTCGAATTGACCCCCGAGATGCTCCACCGCGAGCGACTGGATCTCGACCGACTGCAGCACCCCTCCTTCTGGCACGACTTTCACAGCAAGGTGCAGGGCCGCCTCAAAGCCGTGATCGAAGTCCTCGACGGCGTTTCCCACTTCACCGAACCGCTCCAACCGGTCTTTCGCCACGACGCCAATCCCGCTGCGGTTGTCCAGCAGGGCGTCGATTGCCTGCGCGAGGAATTCCGCGCCAAAGGCGTCACCCTAAACAATCGGGTGCCCTCGGATCTGCCCACATTGAAGGTCGATGGCGATCGGTTTCCCCGACTCTTCGAACTGCTACTGCGGGACGAGCTTTCCAATCTCCAAGCCGGGGCCACCGTAGAAATCGACGGCCGGCTCATTCCAGCCACTGAAACCAGCGGCGCCGAAGTCGAGCTGAGCCTCAGCGACAATGGGCCCGGTCTTCCCGAAGAGGCGTTACGATCCGTGTTTGATCCGTTCTTTACCCGGACCGACCAGCCCGCCGAATTCGGCATCGGTCTGATGGCCTCGTTCTTTATCGTCCACCACCACGGCGGGCGCATCGAAGTCCAAGGCCGCCCCGAAGGCGGCCTCCGCTATGTCATCCGCCTACCCATGGATCGCCCGAGCGGAGTGGCCGGCGAACAAGGGGGAGATTTCCTCGCCCGGCTCATGACGAATGAGCGGCTGTGGGAAAAACTCCTCGCCACCTCATGAACCTCAGCCCCAGTCCTGCACCGCACCTGCGCCCAGTTCTCGCTGCGAGCGGAACCGCCATCGCCGCTCCGGCCCGCGGCCGACTGCTGCTCGTCGATTCCGACCCCCTGATCCGACAGGCGATTGAACAAATTTTCGGGCTCGATTTCGCCGTCTTTGCTTTTGGTTCCGCGACCGATGCGCTCGATTCACTTGGCCCGGAGTCGTTCGACATCGTGCTTGCAGACCAACACCTAACCGGCATGTCGGGCG
Source organism: uncultured Verrucomicrobiota bacterium (assembly GCA_903821635.1). Classification (GTDB taxonomy): domain Bacteria; phylum Verrucomicrobiota; class Verrucomicrobiia; order Limisphaerales; family UBA9464; genus CAIWAH01. Next base: position 16,820 of record CAIJLV010000126.1, read on the forward strand.
GGGAGTTGGTGCAACGGTTGCACGCCATTCAGCCTGACGTTCAAGCCATCCTCCTGAGAACCGGCGTCAATTCCGACGCCCTCGCTGAAGCGAACCTTGGAGAAGTGTTCGCTGTCGTGCGCAAGCCCTTCGACGTGTCCGGCCTCCGGGAACTCGTCTTCCAAGCCCACGCCCAAGCCATCAACCGGCGGGCCGACCGGGCATACCGGACCCGACTCGAACAGCAGGCTCACCTCGCCGAATCCTTCCGGCTCGAACGCGACATCTACGCCGGCGCGCTACACGACCTGAATGGCTCCCTGACCGTCATCCATTCCGTAGCCGAAGCCCTTGCCCTCGATCTTTCGCAGGCCGCACCGACGCCCGCGCGAGCCGGCACCGGCCAATTACAGGAGCTCCTGAATGACTTGCACCACCAGAGCTCCATGGCCATCGAAATTGCCCGCCGCAGCATGCGACTGCTCCGGCACAACCATGACCAAGAGCGTTGCGATGCCAAATCCCTTTTGGAAGACTTGGGTTACCTGCTGCGTTCCCATCGTTCCGCTCGGGGGCATCAACTGCGGGTGAACCCTCCACTCGCCCCCTTGCTATTGCACGCAAGCGCCGCCGATGTCTTTCGGATGGTCACCAACCTCGGACTAAACGCGTTACAGGCGACAAACCGGCCGCACCGCGTGGACATCGAATGTTGGACGGTTCGAGAAGCATTACCGACCGCTCCCCCCTCGACTCTTGGTTCGCTTACTTTTTGGATCCGGGACAATTTCCAGAACCAGCCTCCCTTCGTCGCCATCGCGATCCGAGACGACGGCCCAGGAGTCCCTGCCAGCTTGGTGCCGCGGCTATTCCGGGAAAGTCTCACCACCAAGCCGGACGGCGAAGGCACAGGTTTGGGGTTGACCGTGGTTTACCGGGCCCTGCTCGAAAACAAGGTGGCTCTACACTTCACGACCGTGCCCGGACGCGGCACCTGCATCACGCTCTATCTGCCAGCGTGACTAGCCCGCTGGGTCAGTCGCTCAGCTGTCCGGGAACTCAAACTCGACCTTGCCCTTGTCCGCCAAGCGCAGATGGGCGGTGAATGGCTTACCCGCTTTGCTGATGAATTTCGTAAGGGCATCCGTTTTTCCGGTCGCCAACAGCTTGCTGACCTGCTCGCGGTCAACCGGTTGTTGCAGGATCACTTTACCCGTCTTGAACAGGCAGCGTTTGGTTTCGCGCTGACTATTCTCGCACAGGTAATCATTCGGCCCCTCAAACACTTGGCCGCTGCACTTGGGGCATTTCCCAAGCGGATTCTGTCCGGTGAAATCCACTTTTTCCGCCGGAGCGCGGGTTTTTGCGCCGACCTTTTTTTCACGCGGCGGAAACTCAAACTTCACTTCGCTGCCCTTGAGGGTAAGGAAGGCCTCGAATTTTCGATTCGTGCGTTTGGAAACAAACCCCTTCAGCACGTCGGTTTTGCCCTCCGCCAATAATTTCGCGACCTGCTCTCGGTCAATCGGCTGCTGCAAAATGATCGCCCCCGTCTTGAAATCGCATGAGCGCCCGGGACCGACGGATTTTTCGCAGACGTAGTTCATGCCGTGATCAAACACGCGCGCAGCACACTTCGGGCACTTGCCGACCGGTTCCTTGCCGCTGAAGTCTGGCGGTTGGGCATTTTCGCCGCCTTCGCCATCTTTGGAGTCATTGCCAAAGTCAAACTCGGCCCGGAATTCCGCGTTCATCTTGATCACCGCAGCAAACGGAAAGCCTTTTTGGCTGCGGAAACCCTGCAAGGGACCGATTTGCTTCTCTCGGATCAACGTCTCGACCTCCGCCGGCTCGAACATTCGGCCGGAAAGAATCTTTCGAATCGAGAAATCACAGGCTTGGCATTTGAAGTCGCGAAACTTCTCCTGCACCTCCCCGCCACATTTGGGGCAACGCACGGCCAGCACGCCGAAATCGCCGGGGATCGTGTCTTTGTCGTATTGCTTGGCCTTCGCGACAATCTCGGCGGTGAAACGCCGAATTTCGTCCATGAACTGCTCTCGCCCCAACTGACCTCGCTCCATTTTTTTGAGCTGAAATTCCCAATCCCCGGTCATCTCGGGCTTGGTCAGTTCCACCACGCCCAGTCCATTGAGCAACTGCACCAGCATGAACGCCTTGGCAGTCGCCACCAATTCCCGGGCGTGCCGGTGGATATATTCCTCATTGATGAGGCCTTCAATGATCGCCGCGCGCGTGGCCGGCGTGCCGAGCCCACGTTCACTCATCGCTTCTCGGAGTTCCTCATCATCAACCAGCTTGCCCGCGCCTTCCATGGCGCTGAGCAGCGTGGCTTCAGTGTAGCGCGGGGGCGGTTTGGTCGAGCTCTGTTTCACCTCGATGTTCGTGGTGGCCACACGCTCCCCCTGAGTCACTGGGGCCAAGCTCGGGGTCTCATCTTCGGACTGAGCCTCCTTGCCGTAGACCTCCAGCCAGCCCGGTTTCACCAACACCTTGCCTACACTCTTGAACGGCTCGTTGTCGACGCGCGTAATGCGGACGGTTTCGAGAAATTCCGCCGCCGGATAAAACACGGCGAGAAACCGGCGCGTCACCAGGTCAAACAGCTTTTGCTCCGCCTCGGACAGCCCCCGGGGCACTTGGCCGGTCGGGATGATTGCGAAGTGATCACTCACCTTCGCATTATTGAAAATCCGCTTGTTGGGGCGCACCCAGCCTTCCGCAAGGATCCTCCGAGCCAGCGGCGCATAGGTCGTGTCACTCAACGATTCCAACGTGCTCCGAACCGTGCCGGGGTAATCCTCCGGCAGGTGGCGGGAATCGGTTCGCGGGTAGGTCAATACCTTGTGCTTTTCATAGAGCGCCTGCGCGATGGCCAACGTGTTTTTGGCACTGAATCCGAACCGGGAGTTCGCTTCGCGCTGTAACGTCGTCAGGTCATAAAGCAACGGCGACAACTGACTGGCCGGTTTGGTTTCCTCGGTGACGATCCCCGGCTTACCCTCACAGCGCCCCTTGATTGTCTCCGCACGCGGGCGATCCCACAGCCGTTCCGCCTTCAATTCTCCGTCGGCCTCCTTGCCGTCCGGTTTGCGAAAGCCTTCATCAAACCAGCGCCCCACATAGGAGCCGCGTTCCCCCTTGAAGCTACCCAAGACCTCCCAATAATCGCGAGCCACGAACCGCTTAATCTTGGCCTCGCGCTCCACCACGATGGCCAGCGTCGGGGTCTGCACTCGGCCAACAGTCGTCAGATAGAAGCCGCCGGACTTGTTGTTGAACGCGGTCATCGCCCGAGTGCCGTTGATGCCCACCAACCAGTCGGCTTCACTCCGGCATTTCGAAGCGTCGGCCAACGGTTGTAAATCCGTGTCGGACCGCAGGCGGGCAAAACCATCGCGGATCGCCCCGGGCGTCATGGACTGGAGCCACAAGCGCTGGATGGGCTGTTTGGCGCCGGCATGCGCCACGATGTTGCGGAAGATGAGTTCGCCCTCGCGACCGGCGTCGCACGCATTGACCAACCGATCTACGTCCTTGCGTTTGATGAGCTTGGCAAGCGTCTTAAGCCGCCCCTCGCTTTTCTCAATCGGCTTGAGACCGAAACGCGGCGGAATGTGGGGCAGTTGACCAAACGTCCATTTACCGCGCGCCACGTCAAATTCTTCAGGCACGGTCAGCTCAAGCAAATGGCCAACCGCTGAAGAAATGACGTAGCCATCACTCTCGAAGAAGTCACCCGACTTATCCTTGGTGAAGCCACCCAAAGCTTTGGCGATGTCGGCGGCGACCGATGGTTTTTCCGCGATGATGAGGGCTTTACCCATGACTGAAGTGGGCGGACGTGTAGCCGTCGGGTTTACGCTGCCGCAAGGATTTGTTTTGGAAAAGCGGGTGAACTGAAACCAAAAGCCCGCTTCCGATCACCGAAAGCGGGCTTAAAACGAACCCTTCTGAGGGTTAGCGGCGCTTGGAGCGAATCAGCACGACTTTTTTGTCGCTGCCATCGACTTCGACAGAGTGAGTTTCCACATCCACATCATCCTTGAGCGCTTGGTGGATGATATAGCGGTCATACGCATTCAGAGGCTCCATTTCGACGATCTCACCTCGGCGACGAACTTTCTCCGCAGCCTCCTTGGCTCGACTCGTGAGCAATTCGCGGGCTTGCTGACGGTAGCCACCGACATCAAGGACAATCCGTGGAATCCGGCTGTCGCTCTTGAAGACAATCCGGTTCAACACGAATTGCAAATCCGACAGCGTTTGACCAGCCCGGCCGATTAGGCGGCCCGGGTCATCCGTATGGATGTCGAGCAGGACCTGATCATCCAGCGACGTTTCGGTGATGGTGACCACAAATCCAAGTTGCGAAAGCATCTCTTGGAGGGCGGCCTTAGGCTCGATGTTGGGCGATTCGGGTTTCACGGGGAAAACGGGAGGTGGCAACGAAGGCTAATTCAGTGGCGCTTAGCAAGCGTCTTGGGCGGAGCGGATTCTTTAGCCTCGTTCATTTTGGTCAGCTTCGTCTGGAGGACACTCAATAGGTTTTGAACGGTCCAGTAAAGCGTGAGTCCGGAACTGTAATCATACAGAAAGACTACGAAGAAAACCGGCATGTATTTCATCATCTTCTGCTGCACCGGGTCCATCTGTGGCGAAACGGGCGTCAAGCTCGACATCCACAGCGACGAAGCGCACATGAGCAATGGCAGAAGGTTGATGGGCAGACCGACACCAGCAACGCCAAACAAGGGAATGAAACCAAGCCCCGGGATGGTGAAAATCGTGTCCGGCTGAGACAGATCATTGACCCACAGGAAGGTTTCACCCCGCAACTCAATCGCGGTGCGGAGCATGAAAAAGAAGCCGATGAACACCGGAAACTGAATCAACATCGGCAAGCAGCCGGCGGCTGGATTGACGCCGTTTTTCTTGAACAACTCGAGCTGCTTATGCGCAAATTTTTGCTGATCGTCCTTATAGCGCTCCTTGAGTGCTTGGAGTTCAGGCTGGAGCGCCTGCATCTTCTTCATCGACCGCGTGCTGATCGCCGTTAGCGGCCAGAAGAGGAGCTTGATGAATATCGTTAGCCCCACAATCGCCCATCCGTAGGAAGGAATCAGCTTGTGGACTAAATTGAGCGTCAGCAGGAGAGCTTGAGCAAAAAATCCGGTGATTCCGGTGAAATCCATCACCAGATCGAGCCGCGGCGCCAATTGCGAAAGTCCGAAGTATTCTTTCGGTCCCGCATACACGCTGAACTTCCGCTCCAACACACCCGCGGCAGCCAAGGTCATTTCGGGATAAGCCAAAGCCGTCTGATAGGCCTCCGGATGGGGATTCAACTTACCGTCAGCCTCCAGTTGAGACTTGGTCGGGGCCGGGAGCAGATAATTTCGGGAAATCACTTTCGCCGCCGGCTGTTCGGGCACTGCAATCAGAGTGAAAAACCGGTTGTGAACCGCCGCCCAAGCCACGTTGGTCGTTCCGTCCACATACTCGGTCCGAGCCGTGCCCGGAATGCAACCCAAAGTGCGGTTGGCAAACCACATCGTATCAATGTGCTTAACGTCTTCGCCATTAAACCAATACACACCGGTCGAATCCTGCTTTTCGTGGGGGTCCATCGGAGACGCTGTGCCGATGACCAATTCTTGAGCCGGCACCGTTAACGGCTGGCTGGAAGCGTTCTCGATCCGCTCGGTTACATGCAGAATGTAGTTGCTGGCAATGGTGAACTGCCGGACGAGCCGCAAGCCGTTGGTGAGCGTCTTTTCAGCCACGACCCCATTGTTGATGGCGCGCAGATTAAAATGGCCATCTTCGGTCAACGCCGGCGCGTTCGCGTAGGTGAACGCCGGTAGGAACGAATCCTTGTTCAGGTTGGCCAACTCATTCGGCTTGGAACGTTCCCGACGATTGAGCGGGATACGGGCCGGATAATCCTTCAACTCGACGACCTGCAACCCGCCGCCGCGCGACGTGATGATCGCCCGCAAGCGGTCGTTGCCAATTGACAACGTCTGCTCACTCGCGGTCAGGAGCGTCGGTGGAGGCCCCGCCGTCGCCGTTAACACCGGGATGTTAACAACCGCACCAGCATTGGTTGCGCCCGGGGCTATGCGGGTGGCGACAGTAGGGACCGAGTTGGTCGCCACGGGCGCGGGGATGTCGGGGTAGATTTTCTTGGCTGCCCATTGCAATCCCATCAAACCCGCAAATGCCACTAAGAGCGTAATTATACCTTTTCGGTCCATGTCGGAGAAATCGTTTCCGTCGAAATCAAGTTGGGCACCGGATCATGTCCAGCGCCGCCCCATGGATGACACCGGCACAATCGGCGGGCGGCCAAATCACAGCCCCGCACGACGCCATGTCGCTCCACCGCTTCCAGAGCATAAGCAGAACAAGACGGTGTGAAGCGACAGTTCACCGCCTGCCCGAAGAGAAGATTTTTTGCCGGCGAAATCACCCACCGGTAACCCAGTAATAGGGCCACCGCGAGTTGTTGCGCCGGATTCAAAGCGGCCCACTCCTTGACGTGGTGGACACCGGAGCCGGCCCGCTCAACAAGCCAGCCCGCCGCAGCGCCTCTCGAAAATCCCGGTCCACCGTTGCTTGGGCCCGGCCGACGATTGAGTTGCGAGCCACCAAGACAAGGTCAGTCGGATTGGCAAGCTCGTGCTGAAGGCGACGAAACGCCTCCCGCAAGACCCGCCGAGCCCGATTGCGAAGGACCGCATGCCCAATTCTGCGGCTGGTGACAACCCCGAGCCGGGAGGCGGCGGATTGAGGGGCCGGACACCAATTCAGTAGTAGGCACCCAACCGCCAAGCGGCCGCCATCAACCTTAAGCCGGGCGAACTCACGCGCGGCACGGAGCCTCCGGCCCGAGAGTCGTTGGCGCGGCGTGACAGGCATGACCAGCAGTGTCAGATCACACTGGAGTCAAACGTTGGCGGCCCTGATTGCGGCGGCGGCGAATGATTTCACGACCACTCTTGGTGGCCATGCGGGCGCGAAATCCGTGCTGGCGCACTCGGCGAATCTTGGAAGGCTGATACTGACGTTTCATGCTGTATTAAATCTCGTCCCAACGCGGGAAACGGAGCGGCGGACAGTAACAATCGCAAAAGGTGCGTCAACCGCTGGTTCACTCCATATCACCCCGACTTGGCTCAACCACTTCGGGGGGCAAGGGGATTTTAAGGTCGGCCAACAGCCCTCGATAGGCCCTATTTTGTCGCAACAATCGATGACCGGCATCCACCAATTTGTCCACGTCGGTCGGCGGCAGCACGAAACTGGTGGGCAAATTCAGGAAAAATCGTCGTTCTTTGAGGTCTCGGAAATTGGTGAAGTTGATCATTACCGGATAGAGCTTGATCTCCGTGCGGCCATTGAGTTCGCCCTGCCAAGCATCGAACTGCTCCCGAACCAATTCGAGCGTCTCGAAAGAATACCGGTCGAGTGTGTGGTTGGCGGCCGCGGTGCCTACCGTAAACGAGCCCGGGGGCTGCTCTCGGCGATCCCAAGTGCGATCGGGGAACGAATAGGCATTGGCACTGATTACCACCACTCGCTTTACGTTGGCGGGTTTCATTTCGCCGACCAGTTCCGGTTGCGCCTGAAGCGCGTGCATGCCGTCGAGAAATGCCCGCAGGCCTAAGTTGTCGGACACCCCACCGTCCACGACGTGAATAAAGGGCCGGTCGGCGGTATTGGTGTAGGAACGCAGTTCTCGGGCGCGCAATCGGACGCGTCCCTCATCGGGTCGATAGCGGCGCGTGATCCAAGGAAGCGGCACAAAACCGCAATCGCCGGCGTAGTTGTTCAGCGTGATCGGCGTTAACGCCGCCGGCACAGCGGACGAGGCCGCCACGGCTCGGGAAATCGGAAACGAGTCCACGTCCGAGCACAGCAGGTCGAATTGATACTGCGTGAACTCAAAGCGCGCTCCGGTCGAGATGTCGGTCGAGTTGAGGATCACAAATGGACCGGGCCGCCGGCCCAAGTCGCCAATCGTTGCCCCGTTAAAAAGAATGCGGTCGTAAAACTCTGCCGCCAACTCCGAGCGCCCAAATCGGCCCGAAGCCAGCCGGGGCCAGTTCAGTGGGTTCGCCGTCCGCAGCAGCAGATTTCCCTGCACGTTTCGCTTGAGGAAATCCGTCTCCAAGCGTGGAAAAATGCCATCCCCATAAAGCCCGTAGGCCGCCGCCGTCACCGAGCCACCGGAGACGGAAGAAATCGCGTCAATCTCATCCAACAACCGGCGCTCGCCCGTCGGCGTGGCAAACGTGGTCGCTCGCAATTCCTCCAGCACGCCATACGCGAGTGCGGCCGCTCGCGTGCCCCCGCCCGAGAACGCCACCAAGAATAGGGTTTCGTCCGAATTGTTCGGGCGAGCTTGCCGGTGAAAATAATATCCCGTGTTGGCGGCGCGCGACGCGAGTGGCGCGTTGACCGGCCGGGTGACACAACCGGCCACCAGCAGCGTGCCCCCCAGCAGCAGGGGAAAAATCGAGCGACGAAACATCTGCCCGTCAGCCTTCGAAGACAGGGCGGGCGGGTCAAGTTGCAACCCCTTGGAGTCCGCCCCATAACTGGCGCATGGATTCGCAATTGACTGGCCGAGTCGTCGTCATCACTGGCGCGTCGGGTGGCCTGGGCTCGGCCCTAGCACGCCGATTCGCCGCGGAAGGCGCCCGGGTCGCCCTCCATTACTGCACGGGCAAGGACCGTGCGACCAAGCTCGCCCAAGAACTCGGCCCCGACGCCTTTCCAGTGCGAGCCGACCTCACGCAGGAAGCCGCCGTAAAACGAATGTTTGCCGCCGTGGCGAAACGCTTTGGCCGGGTCGATACGTTGGTGGTGAATGCCGGCTCTTGGGCCAGCGAAAGCGAAACTATCGCCGACATTTCGCTCCGCCGTTGGCGCCAGACCGTGGATGCCGTTTTGACCTCCGCCTTCCTCAGCCTCCGCGAATTCAGTCGGCTAGTTCGCCAGCAGCGGCGCGGCAATGCCATCCTCATCGCCTCCACTGCCGGCGTCTTTGGTGAAGCCGGCCACGCGGACTACGCGGCGGCCAAGGCCGCGCTGGCTTACGGCTTGGTGCGCTCGCTAAAGAACGAATTCGCCCGGCTCGCGCCCCACACCGCGGACTACTGCGGCGGGCGGATCAATTGTATCTGCCCCGGCTGGACCGTGGTGCCACGCAACGCCGCCAAGCTCACCGACGGCGCCGTGGTGCGCAAAGTCACCGCCACCATGGCCCTGCCCCAAATCGGCCGGCCCGACGACATGGCCCACGCCGCCGTATTCTTGGCTTCCGATTCCTTGGCGCGCCACATCACGGGCCAGACACTGGTCATTGCCGGCGGCATGGAGGGGCGTTTGCTCTGGCAACCCGAAGAAATTGATCCAAGCCTCGCCTAAACCATGAGCGCGCCGCCCGACCTCAAGGTCACCTATTACCTCGAAGTCATCTCCTCGTGGTGCCACTGGGCCGAGCCCGCTTGGGCGGAACTCCAAGAGCGCTACGCCGGCCGGGTCGAGTTTGGCTGGAAACTCGCCCTGATGGATGCCTCCGGGCTACCGGTTTCGCGCGCCCAATGCGAATGGTTCTATCGCCGTAGCGGACTCCTCGTTCGCTCTCCCTACCGGCTCAACGCGGGGTGGTTCGAACCCGAACTAAAGGAATATCTCGCCCCGAATCTGGTCGCCGAAGCAGCCCGTGACCTCGGGGTGACCGACGACCGCGCTCGCCTCGCCCTAGCCCAAGCCGCGTTGCGTGAAGGCGCCCCAGTCGGCCGCTGGGAGGTCGCCACCGAAACGGTCGCCCGGGCGACGGGCTTGGAGGCCGCCGCCCTGCTGACCAAGGCGCGCTCGCCCGTGGTGGAGGCCCGCGCCCGCGCCACCACAGCCGAGTTTCACGCCCTTCAGGTGACACAACGCCCGACCTTCGTGCTGGAGAGCCGCATCGGCGACAAAGTCGTATTTTCTGGCACCTGGCAGGCGGCTCCCTTGGTCGCGGCTATTGACTCCCTGCTGGCGGACGCCGCGGCCTACGCCACCCACGCCGTTCACTTCGGGGAACCACCGACGGAATAAACGAGGACTCGCCAACGCGCATGACAATGAAGACTCAGCTCACCATTGCCGCGGCGAATTGCGCGCAATCTGCGGATAAACCCTGCCCAGCAAGCAAATGAACCTCGTGGCCATCCAACTCGATTGTGTGTGGGAGGATAAGTCCCGCAACTTCGCCCGCGTTCTGGAATTGCTCGCGGCGGAACCGCCCGCGCCGGGTTCGCTCGTTGTGCTGCCGGAGATGTTTAGCACCGGTTTCAGCTACAACGTCGCGGTCACTTGCCAGACTGCCGCCCGCGAAGACGAAACGTTCCTCGCCCAGTTGGCGGCTGAATTCGAAGTCACCGTGCTGGGCGGGGCAGTCACCCGCGATCCGGCCGGAAGCGTTCATAACGAAGCGATCGCGTTTGGACCGGAGGGCCATCGGCTCGCTCGTTACACCAAGCAGCGGGTCTTTTCGCCCGGTGGCGAAGCCGCGGTTCACACGCCCGGCAAGACCACCGTCACGTTTCCGTGGAACGGTTTCACCGTGGCACCGCTGGTCTGTTACGACCTGCGGTTCCCGGAACTCTTCCGCGCCGCCGCGGCGCAAGGCGCCGAGGTGTTCGCCGTCATCGCCGCGTGGCCGGCCCGACGGGAGCGGCATTGGCTTACGCTGCTCCAAGCGCGCGCCATCGAAAACCAAGCTTACGTCATCGGCGTGAACCGCGTGGGCCAAGACCCGCAGGCCACCTACAGCGGCCGCAGTGTGGTGGTGGACCCACACGGCATCATTATTGCCGACGCGGGCCAACGGGAGACGCTGCTGACGGCCCCCGTCTATCCGGCGGTCGTCGCGGAGTGGCGGCGGGACTTCCCCGCCCTGCGGGATGCGGGGCTCGGGAGCGCGACTCGCTGAGTCGCCCGAGCCCATTCCATCGCAACTCGGAGAGCCGCTACGGGTTTCTCGATCATCGCCTTTACGCCGCGCCCGGCGTAGGCAAGTTACGGCAGTAGAGGACGCCTCCTGCCGACGGGGCATGAATGGCCACCACGTCCGATTCCACAAAATCCAGCCTCTGGCCCGAACGGAACAAGCTTCTACGTTGGCTGGTTATGCACGCGACCATCTCAGCTGACCACTGGTCACCTAGTCCGTAAATCGACGCGTCGACCGCAGTGAACGAGCGTAGACGGAAGCCTTCTCCATCGAGAAAGTGAACGTCGAACCCGTCAGCTCCGCATGAGTCCAAGATTGCCCCGAGCCGATGGAGGTTGGTCAGGGCAGCCTTCACACCTGCTTCGTCAGCTTCACGCCGTGCTGGAGCAGTTTCTCCGCGTCAGCGTCCGTCTTAGCCTCGGCGTAGATGCGCAGAATCGGTTCCGTGCCGGAACTGCGCAGCATCAGCCACGAACCATCCTCGGCGATGAACTTCACGCCGTCATAGGCCTTCACTTCCTTCAGCGGCGACTTCAGCAACTTCGCCGGCGGGTTGAGTTTGCAGAACTCCATCAGCGAAATTCGTTTCTCAACGGGAAAGGCCGGATCAAGGCGTGCGTAGTGATGCGGCCCAAATTCCTTTTCTAATTCCGCCAGCAGCTTCGCCAGCGGCTTCTTTTCGGTCGCCAGCAGTTCGAGCAACATGAGTCCCGCAAGAATGCCGTCGCGCTCGGGAATGTGCCCGGGGAAACCGATGCCGCCGCTTTCCTCGAACCCGAGCAGCACGTCGCCCTTGACCAGTTCGCTGGCGATGAATTTGAAGCCCACCCCCGTCTCGACGAGCGGCAGCCCGTATTTCGCGCACATGCGATCTACCATCGTGCTGGTCGTGAGCGCTTTGATCACGCGGCCGGTTTTGCTTGCGGTTGACCACGTAGTGCCGGAGCAACAGGCAGATGATCTGGTGCGTCGTCAGCAAGCCCCCGTCGCCCAACATTCCTCCCACGCGATCGGCGTCCCCGTCGGTCACAAGGCAGAGGTCGTGGGGATTCTTCGCCAGCCAAGCCGCCGATTGGACGTAGTTTTTGGCGATGGGCTCGGGATTGAGTCCACCGAAGAGCGGATTGTGCTCGGCGTGCAGCGTGGTGACTTGGCAGGTCGTGCCCGCGAGCAGCTCGTCAAAACAGCCGGCCCCCACTCCGTAAAGCGCCTCGTGGGCGAAGCGCAGCTTGGACTTCGCAATCAAGTCGAAGTTCACCAACTTCTTGCAGGCGGCATAATGCGGCGCACGGAGATCTTTGACGACGATCTGCTTATTCTTCGCCGCGTGTTCAAACGACGTCCACTTCACCACCGACGCGTCGAGCAATTCCTCAGTCGCCGCGCAGATGGCTGAATCGGCGGAGCCGCCATACCAAGCCTTGAGCTTGAAGCCGTTGAATTCGGGCGGATTGTGGCTGGCGGTGATCATCACACCGCCGATCGCCTTGTTAGCCTTCACCGCCCACGACACCGCTGGAGTGGGCGTGGGGGCATCCGCCAGCGTTACGGCAAAACCGTTACCCGCAAGCACCTCCGCCACCCGGCGGGCAAACCGATCGGAGAGGAACCGGCGGTCATAACCCACGATGGCGCGTTTCTCGGAACCCTCGACCGGATGCTGCTTCCAGTAGTCGGCGGCGGCCTGGGTGACCCGGTCCAGATTGGCGAAGGTGAAATCCTCTGCGATGACAGCGCGCCAGCCGTCGGTTCCGAATTTAATTTTGGTGGCCATTACCTTGTGAGCCCCAAACTCAACCACCCGGCTGACCAGCACGCAATGACCGGAACGAATTCTCTATGGGAGAAACCGCTTGCCGGGTCGCCAGCGCGTATCTATCAATCCGGCCGCTTTTCGTGCCAGGGTAGCTCAGCGGTAGAGCAGGGGACTCATAAGCCCTTGGTCGGGAGTTCGATTCTCCCCTCTGGCACCACTCTTCTCCTTCAACGGCTTACGCCGGAAGACCCCGAAAGTAATACCGCCGGGTAAGACTAAGTCCGGCCGGTTTGCCAGAGCCCCCCCTGCCCCGCCTAGGAAGAATTACGGTGCCGAATCCAGTTTGCCGGGAGTAGCGTTGAATGCATTCAACCATGAAAGCCACGCTTGCCCTTTTCCTGCTCCTAGTAGGAAGCGTCTCGGCCGCCACCTTTCCGCTGCCCACCCCGACCCGGCCCATCAGTTTTCCGCTCAAACGCCCGGTCATCACCGGCACGGTCGTGGCGTGGGGAAGCAATGGGAGCGGCCAAACCAACATTCAGGCCGGTTTGCGCAGCGTGGTCGCTATTGCTGCGGGCGGGCATCACACGGTCGCCTTGAAGGAAGACGGAACTGTCGTCGCATGGGGACAGAACTCTTCCGGACAATCCGAGGTTCCGTTGGGCTTAGGCAACGTTGTGAGCATTTCTGCCGGGGATCGGCACACTGTCGCGCTAAAGAGCGACGGCACGGTCGTCGCGTGGGGCGGTAACGAAATTGGCCAGCTCCAAGTTCCGGCCAACTTGAGCAACGTTGTCGTAATCGCGGCCGGCCGACAGCATACGGTGGCGATGAAGGCAGACGGTTCGGTTGTCGCTTGGGGCTATTCCTTAGGTTTCGAAGGCGGCCCTCCAGCGGGGCTAAGCGGGTTGGCCATCGCCGCAGGGGTCCAGCACACGGTCGCGCTGCAAGACGCCGCCGCCATAGTCGGCAAGGTGGCCGTTTGGGGGGGCGCGACACGGTCGCCGCGCCCGGTGGTCTTAGCGGAGTTGTCGCCGTCACAGCGGGTTTTGTTTACACGACGGCACTCAAGGCAGACGGGACGGTCGTTTCTTGGGGTGAAAGAAGTTTCGGCGTGCCTGCGGGCCTGAATGAGGTCGTGGCCATCTCTGGTGGCTACCAGCACACGTTAGCCCTTAAAAGCGACGGAACTGTCGTCGCATGGGGACAGAACGTGGACGGTCAATCCGAGGCTCCTTCGGGGTTATCCGAAGTAGTCGCTATCTCTGCGGGCGAGGCGCATTCCGTGGCTCTGAAGTCCGACGGTTTGGTCGGCCCCAACGGAGCCACGGCCAAGGCGCAAGTCGTGAACGGATTCATGGTCGGCGTCACCGTTGTTCGCGGCGGCCGAGGTTACACCGAAGCGCCCTTGGTGCTCATTCGCGGGGGAGGCGGTTCTGGCGCCACGGCCACGGCCACCATTGCCGACGGTTCGGTCGTGGGCTTTACCGTCACCAATCCGGGCAGCGGCTACACCAGCTTGCCCACGGTCAGTATCGCTTCGCCACCCTCGTCGCCGTCGCTCGAAATTGTCGTGAGCCGGGTGAACGTGAACCTGAAGGTGACGCTCGGCCGGAAATATCAGGTGCAGGCGACGAAGGATTTTAAGGTCTGGTCCCTTGTCGGCTCCGACTTCGTGGCGGAATCCGAAAGCATCACCCAAGAGTTGGTCGTTGCGGATACCGGCACCTATTTCCGCGTGGTGGAAGTGCCTTGAGGCATTGGCGACGCTCGGAACATTTCATCAGGCGTGTTTTGAGCGGAGGCAGGGAAAGCTTTGGGGCGGGCAGTCAGGACTGCGGGTTGACCTTCCTAACCGTTCACCTTGTCGCCCCACCCCATCGGCGTAGCCTTTGGCCATCACCAATGAAAAAACCAAACCTCCAAAAGGTGCTTTGCCTTTTCGCTGTTGCCGCCCCGCTACTTCAGGGCTGTGTTGTGCAGCGGATCATGGACTCCGAAGACCGGAAGCACTATTCGGAGTATCGAATGCATGCTGAGCGTCTAAATATGGAACGCGAAAAGGCGGGTTTGTCTGCTCAGAGCATCCAGACGTTCGCCGAGTGGAAGGGGAAAAAATAAGCAGTGGGAACCGCTCGACCTAAAGTGCAAAGCGCTTGGCTCCGCCGCCAACGAAGCGGAAGCATTGAAGCGGGAAACAAAGTCGGATGCGGTGAAGTAGAGTGCGAAGACGAACACCGATCGCACGCGTCTTTGCGACAGTGACCGACGGTAGCAGCGGTTCACCCCGCGGCTCGGCAAGGTTGGGATTCCTGAAACTTCCGGCGCGGGGAGGAAGCTGAAAGTATTCCCGCTTCAAGCAGGAGAATGGGTTCGCGCCCCCGAAACCGCCCTCAGGGCGTCACCCACCGCAGACCGGCAGCAGTCGCCAGTGAACCTTGCCGCGCATCGAACGTCACAAACTGCTCCGCCCCCAGAACGAGGGCCGAAGCCACGTGCAGGAGGTCGGGACTGCGGGTGCCGAGGCTTTCGGAATGCCCTGCGCTCAGGCGTTCCGCTTCCATCAGGACTTCTGGCCAAGCCGGTTCAGCATGGCCAAACACGTTGGACGCCAGATCGGAGAGCATGGCCTGAATGGAAAGCTCGTGCAGCTCCGGGGTGATCTCCTTACGAAAAAACCCGCAGCCGAAGGGCGTTGCGAAATCCCAGCCAGTGCAACGCGGTAAAGGGCAGCGGCTGCCGTGGGCGTTTCAGGCATGCCATCACCCGGGCCGAATGGGCATCCGGAGCGTGCAGGGAGCAGATGAACCCGGTGTCGGCATAGGCATTCATCGGTCGCCCCGATTTTCGGCCAGGAGGTCGGTTGCCGCAAACCGCGCGGTTCAAAGCGAGGGCCGTTGATCCCCTTGCCCTTTGCGCGCACAAGCGGTTGGAATCGTCCGCTCTTGCTAGGAGGCAGGTTGGGTGTGCGAGGCGGACCCGTTCGTGGAACGCGTCACCCGCGGTTCAGTGCCCGGAGGCGATTCTAGCCCGGCGGGTCTGGGCACCGGAATCAAGGTTGTCATATCAACGAATCCAGATTTGATGATTTCTATCTTGTTTCCCCATGGCTTCTGTCGAATCTACGGATGTGATCCGGTTCATCCACGACCTGCATCTCGAGGCGCGCGCCGCGGGCAAACCCGCCATCTCAATCGAGTTTTTTCCGCCCAAGACGGAAGAGGGGGAGCGCAATCTTTTCGAACGCACGCTGCCAGAACTGCTCACGGCCAAACCGCTCTATTGCTCGGTGACCTACGGGGCCGGCGGGAGCACCCGCGACAAGACCCTCGGGATCGTGGACCGTATCCAGCGCGACTTTGACCTGACCACGATGATGCATTTGACCTGCGTCAACGCCACCAAGGACGAGTTGCACTCGGTGATTGAAGCGGCCCGCCATCGTGGGGTGAAAAACATTCTCGCCTTGCGGGGGGATCCGCCCGGCGGGGGCGAATGGATTCCGACTGAGGGTGGCTTTCGCTACTCCACGGAACTGGTCGCCTATCTCCGGCAACTGGGCGGCTTCGACATCGGCACCGCTGGGTTCCCCGAAGGCCATGTGGCGCAACAGGCGGGCAAGTGGGTGGATTGGGGCTACCTCGCGGAAAAGGTTCGGGCGGGGGCCAACTTCGTGGTGACTCAGTTGTTCTTCGACAACGACGATTACTACGCCTTTCGCGATCATCTGACGCAGAAGCTGGGCGTGGAGGTGCCGATCGTGCCGGGCTTACTGCC
Source organism: uncultured Verrucomicrobiota bacterium (assembly GCA_903821635.1). Classification (GTDB taxonomy): domain Bacteria; phylum Verrucomicrobiota; class Verrucomicrobiia; order Limisphaerales; family UBA9464; genus CAIWAH01. Next base: position 33,364 of record CAIJLV010000126.1, read on the forward strand.
CGTGGTTTCGGGCCGGCAGACGAAAAAGTTTACCGAACTCTGCGGATCTCGCTTGCCGGCGCCCTTTCTGAGCTCGCTCGACCGGCTCGGCGACGACGACGCGGCGGCGACGGAATTCGGCATCGAATACTGCACGCGGCAGATTGAAGACCTCCTGCGCAATGGCGCTCCCGGCGTGCACTTTTACACGCTGAACAAGGCGCACTCGACGGTGCGAATCGTGAAGAACCTCGGGCTGGCCTGAGCCGGAACTCTAATCGACGAACCGTTTGGTGAGGTCGCCGTAGGCATCAATCCGGCGGTCGCGCAGGAACGGCCAATGGGTGCGCGTGACGTCGACCTTGGCCAAGTCCACCGGCACAATCAGGTTTTCCGCTTGGTCGACGGACGCCTTGGCGACGATCTGCCCGGACGTGCCGGCGACGAAGGTTTGTCCCCAGAACTGAATCCCGTCCCCCCCGATGGGTTGTTCTACACCAATGCGATTGATGGCGGCGACGTAGCAACCGTTGGCGACGGCGTGGCTGCGCTGGATCGTTTCCCACGCCAAGTGCTGGTTCACGCCGTATTCGGCCTTTTCTGACGGATGCCAGCCGATGGCGGTCG
>CAIJLV010000127.1 GCA_903821635.1 uncultured Verrucomicrobiota bacterium
ATTTTCAGTCAATAGCATGATCGAACCGCAAGAGCGGCACGAACTGACTATTTCCTAACCCATCTATTACCTTGGAAGTCTCTGAATGAAACATGCTTTTGTGACCGGCGGCGGGACTACAAGGCGGCACCCGGCTGCGTGGTTTGTCCCCCTCCCCCTTCATCGGCTGAGGGGAGAGGGCCGGGGTGAGGGGTGTTCACCGTGCCCCACGGCTTGACCGCAGGATGTCGTCCTCCTTCGGGGGAACGAACCGGGCGCGGGCCACGTCGAGCTTCGCCAGTTCGTCTGCCGGCACCCGCCGCGTCAGGGCCGCCCAGATTTCCAACAGGCAGCCTTCGCGATTCCGGCTCCACTCCAGATTCCAGAAGCGCAGCACCGCGATCCCCTTGGCCGCGAAGAAAGCGTCGCGCGTCGCGTCGTGGTCCCGTTGTCCGGGCAGGCCGTGACCGGAGCCATCCAACTCCACGGCCAGTTTGGCCAGCGGGCAGAAGAAATCTAAAAAGTAGGGCGTGACCTCGTGTTGGCGGCGGAACTTGAAGCCGGCAAACCGGCGGCCGCGGAGGGCTTTCCACAAGTCCGTTTCCGCTGGAGTTTGTTCGCGGCGCAGTCGGCGGGAGAATTCGTTGTGGTTGCGGAGCGGCATGGCGGGAGCAGCGGAGCCAATGTAGGGTTCTGAAACCAAAGCAGAAGGGCAAGCGGACTCCAAGCGGGCGCGCAGTGAGACTAGGCCGGGATTCGGAATTCCTTCTCCCCTCCGTGAAGGAGGGGAGAGGGTGGCCGAAGGCCGGATGAGGGGTGTGTTGACGTCGCCGCCCGACTCAACCCCTCACCCCAGCCCTCTCCCCTCATCCGATGAAGGGCGAGGGAGGAGCGACGGCGGGACTACGATGCTTGGCCGACTTTGACGGCCACGACGCAGCGGGGGCAGAGGCCAGGATGCGCTAGGTCGCCGCCGATGACGGGTTCCCAGTGCCAGCAGCGTTCGCATTTGGCCCGGCCAACTTCTGAGGCTGGGCGGACGCGGAGTTCGAAGTCGTCACTTTGGGTCACTGTTACCGCGGAGACGTTGCAAAGTTCACGGAGTGCTTCCAGTTCGTCCGGCGACGTGAAATGGCCGGCCAGAAGTCCAGGAATGGAAAATTCCAAGACGGCGTCCAGACCTTTGCCAATTTGTTTCGCCTGCCGAGCTGGTTCCAAAGCGGCCATGGCTTTGACGCGCAGGTCGAAGATTGGCGCGACTGAGGCAAGTCCCTCAGTTGGCTTCCACGCGTAATCGAGTTCGCCCAAGAGCTCGTCTTTGGCGGGCAGGTTCCACTCACTCAGATGCACGGACTTCGCAGGGGCACCGGGGATGTAACCCCAGGCTTCTTCGGCGGTGAAGGCCAGCATTGGGGCGAGCATCTGGCAGAGACGCACGACCATGCGATGCAGCGCGGTCTGAGTGCTGCTGCGGCGCGGCGAATTCGCGGCGTCGGTGTAGAGTCGGTCCTTCACCACGTCGTGGTAGATGGCGCTGAGCTGCACGGCCACGAACTGCGAGAGCTTTTGGTAGGCGGCGTGAAATTCGTAGGCGTCGTAGGCGGCGGCGACTTCGGTTTCCAGCTTGCCGAATTCGCCGAGAATCCAGCGATCAAGGCCGGTCAGGTCGGCCTCGGGCACGGCGTGTTTCGCGGGGTCGAAGTCGTATAGGTTGCTGAGCTGGTAGCGCAGCGTGTTGCGGATGAGCCGGTAGGTTTCACCGACCTTCTTCAGCCGTTCCTCGCTCACGACGATGTCGCTGCGGTAATCCTGCGAGGCGACCCACAGGCGAATCACGTCGGCACCGTAGTCCTTCACGAAGCGGTCCGCGGTCTGGGGCTTCTGGTAACCGCCGGCGCCTTGCTTGGATTTGGAAATCTTCTCGCGATCCTCGTCCACCATGAAGCCGTGGGTGAGCACGGTCTTGTAGGGCGGCGCGTCATTGCCCGCGAGCGACAGCAGCAGCGACGACTGGAACCAGCCGCGGTGCTGGTCGGAGCCTTCGAGATAGACGTCGGCCTGCCAATCCAACGCGGATTTCGGAGTGCGGAGTGTGGAATGAGACAGTTCCGGCCGGCGCATGAGCACGGCGCGGCTGGAGCTGCCGGAATCGATCCACACGTCGAGCGTGTCGTGGCCGGTGCGAACGGCTTCGGGACCCGGCCAGTCGGCGGGCCGGCACTGGGCCCAGAGCTGCTCGGCGGGCGTGGTAAACCACACGTTGCTGCCGTGTTGTTCGATGAGCGCGGCAGCGTGGCGGACGATGGCGGCGTTCAGGATCGGCTCGCCGGTGGCATCGTAGAAGGCCGGGATGGGCACGCCCCAGGTGCGCTGGCGCGAGATGCACCAGTCGGGACGCGTCTGCACGGCGCCCTTGATGCGGTTGATGCCCCAGTCGGGGATCCAGTTCACCGAGTCGATGGCGGCGAGGGCGGCTTTGCGGAAGGTGGTAGTGGCACAGGCGCCCTCG
>CAIJLV010000128.1 GCA_903821635.1 uncultured Verrucomicrobiota bacterium
CGGCGGCGGCGGCGGCGGTAGCCGTGGCGGCTTCGGCGGTGGCGGCGGCGGCGGTAGCCGTGGCGGCTTCGGCGGCGGCGGCGGCGGCGGTCGCGGCGGCGACTTCGGTGGCGGTCGCGGCGGACGCGACAACGACTGAATCGGTCCAGCGCGATTTGCGCGCTGATGGCGGTTGGTGATCCCAACCAGCTCAAAAGCGCGCCTTATCTCGCTTAAAAACAACAAAACCACGCGCACCCTTTGGGGTGCGCGTGGTTCGTTTTACGCGATGCGTTTTCGATCAGTCGACGATGCCGCGTGACACCATCTGAAGTCATTTAGTCGGAGTTCGCGCCGGCGTGGACGAGCAACGCCGAGCGCCCGCAACTCGGCGTCCGCGAAATGTGGAGCACTGTTGACTCCACCGCGCCAAGCATGGCTGCGCAAGATCTCGCCTCCTCATCATTTGTAAACATTATCAAAAACGGTCAACAATCGATGGCGGGCCACGTGATCTCCATCATCCACGGCGGGCATAGCGACTCTGGAGCCGCAGCCGATGGGAAACCCGCGTCCCCTCTTCAAGTTCGTTCGCCGAGCTCACCTGGGAGTTGTTCGTTGCACCCTAGTGCGTTGAGCACTTCCAACTGAAATCCGGCGAAAGATGACCCGTAGATCCGCTCCGCCGTTCACGACGTCCCCGCGCCGCATAATGTCAACATGTTGCAAAGGCGTCGATGTTAATTTCTCGCTTCGAAGCACGGCGCTACACGGTCCAATCGAGGCCCGTCGCACATAATGCCAATCCACTTGCGTGCGTGAGGCTCATTGCGATTGCCCTTGCGATTCGATCGCTTGCGCGAGGGGCGATCAACTTCGACCCAGCGACTTCCACGCGGGACGCACCCGACAGTCCTACGACCATTGGGGATCGCAACGCGGGCGCGTTGTCCTCACACCGAATCAAACGAAAACCTCGGTCCCTTCGGTGCGAACCTGTTCGCAAAGAGCAGAAGACCTGCCCTGCGCAGAGATCGGTTTCGTTCAAGCCGATTGAATGAAAGCTGTCGTCGTGATCGCCTGGTGCACTCCGAATTGCGCATGCGTGTCCGTCCACCACATGCCAAAACATCAGGCGCCGGGCGAATCGTTCGGAGGAGCCGGGGGCCGAGGGGAGATGGACGAGCGCGGAGGACTGATCCGAGGGCTTGGGGTCGGATCGATCGCGTCAGAACGCGAGCCTTCGCTTGAGCCCGCGCTTGAGCCTGCGCTTGAGCCTGATTGCCCACTCGTGGAACTCGGATCAGACGACGGTGGTCGAGGCGCGCTCGCAGCGCCAGGACCTCGAGGTCCTCGGTTAAGGCTGCGTCTACCGAACCCACCGCGGGCGCCAACTGCGCCACCCGTGCGAGTCCCGCCTTGCCGATTGAAATGCGGTCCAAAGGGTCCTTGGCGGACTTCCTTTGCAGCCTTCGCAGCGGCTACCCCTTTTTTCATCACTTCGTTGATGGTGAGCGTCTTGCCAAGCAATCGCTTGCCTTGGGTCGCCTTCACAGCGCCTCGGCCGATCTCGGCGTCGCGCACCATGAGAATCGCGAAGCCCTTGGGCTTGCCACTCTTGGGGTCGTTCACGAGGACCGCGTCTTCAATCGTCACGAACGACGAAAAAAGCTCACGGATGTGATCTATCGTCACCCGCGGATCGAGGTTTCCAACATAAATTTTGAACATCGGCATTAGAAAGCTCCCAGCCCCATCTGGAAGAGAAACGACCTACCACACGGCCAAGCGCGGCCCAAACGAATGGGCTGTGCAATGAGACTGGTGGTGCCGATCCGCCAGAATGCAGAGTATACCTTGGTTGCCTGTGATGTATGGCCTCGCGGCCAAACCATTACAAGCCATCACAATCCATAACAAGCCATAACAAACCATAACACACCAAGTTAATCGTTCTGCAAACCTATGAGCAAAAAAAAGGGTTTCGCCGGAGTGTCCCCCGGCGAAACCCATAAAGTCGGCGATAACTTACTTTCCCGCTGAGCAGTATCATCAGCGACAAGAGCTTAAC
>CAIJLV010000129.1 GCA_903821635.1 uncultured Verrucomicrobiota bacterium
AGCGTCATGCCCAGAAAAACCGTCGGCACAAACATCACGGCAAAGCAGATGGCCGCTTGGAACAACTGGTTGAGGGCGAAGGCGGCGGGCTTGCGCTGAAGCAAGTCGGCCAACTTCGCAAACCACCACGGCAGCAAGTCGTAGAACCAGAGGGAAACGGCGAGCGACAACCCCAGCGCCAACTCGGCCAGCGCAAACGCCCGCAGGGTCCCGCCGACGGCCCGCCAGCGATAGATGAGCCAGCCGCCCACCGCGATCCCGCTGATGAAGGTCGCGAGCATCAGCGAATACGCGTGCGTGCTGGACCCCAGCGCGAGCCCCAGCACTCGCGTCCACGCCACTTCGTAGAGCATCGCCACAAAGCCGGAAATTCCGATGCCAACCAACGCCAACCGCAGTTCTCGCGGGGTGAAGGTTTCCTCGGCCTTCAGCGGCCCGAGGGTCACCGGCGGCGGGGTGACTTCATCGGCTTCCCGGCGGCTGAGGAGCAGCGTCACGACGCCGATTCCCAGGCTGATGAACGCCCCGAGATAAACGGTCAGCTCCAAGCCCAGCTCAGGAATCCACCACCAATCGGCGAGGATCGTGCCCAAGACGGCGCCGGAACTGTTGATGGCATAGAGGGCGGCCACCCGCCCGCGCAGCTCGGCGAGCGAACGGGTCACGAACCGCGTCAACGCCGGCAAGGTGGCCCCCATGAGCACCGCGGGCAGCAGAATCGAAATCGCCGCAAAGCCGAACTGGATCGCCAACCGGAAAACACCCGTCGGCTGCACACTCCGCACGACGCCTAGGAAGACGCCGTGCACGAGTTCGTAATAGCGGGGAAACGCGACTGCAAAGAGGCCGATGCCGAGCTCCAACGCCGCGTAGAAAAGCAGCGGGCGCTGCACGCGGTCCGCCACCGCGCCGAGCCACGCATTGCCGAGCGCCAGTCCGCCCATGAACGCGGCGAGCACGGCGATGACCGCGTAACTCGTGTGCCCAAGAAAGAGGGCGAGATACCGGGTCCAGACCACCTGATAGAGCAAGCCCGCGACCCCGGAGAGGAAGAAGGTCCCCAGAACAACGGCGAACAACAGACGCGGAGTGGCTTTCACGGGCCGCGAGGCTAGCCGCCCGGGCCCGGGCGGTGCAATTGCGCGGGCACCCCGCCGCCGGGTGCGTTGCCGCCTACGATTGGGGCAGGCGCGGGGGAGCGACCGGCGGCGCCTCCGCCGGCGCGTTGAGCACCCACCGTTTCATCAGGAACCCGAGGCCGAGGCCCGCGATGAAGACCAGCCAGAAGAGGACGGAAGTCTGACCGCCCAAGCCGTGGGGCAAGTTCATGCCAAACACACTTGTGATCGCCGTCAGCGGCAGAAATAAGGCGGCCACCACGTTGAGCCGATGGCTGGCGCGCAGGGCTTCGCGGCCCAACCGGGCTTGCTCCTCGCCGTCCCGGGCCGTGCGGTAGCTCAGGGCGTTGCGCACATCCTCCAGTTGCAGGTCGAGATTGCGTTCGAGCTCGTAGGCGAGGTCGCGCACCTCGATGAGAAAGGGGTCGGACTTGAAGGCTTCGCGGGCGGCTTGGAGCGCGAGATGTTGGTTACGCGCCGCCCGGCCCAGCGGGGTGAGGGTTTCCAGTAGGTCGAAGAGCGCCGTCGTGGTTTCCGCCTTTTCGTAATCGGCCGCCAACTTGGCCTCGAGCTCGGCATAGACTTGGAGATGCCGCTTCAAGGCACCCGGCCCGGGACCGCCCCGGTTGAACTGCCATTCGCCCGCCGGATTCCGCCAAAACAGAAGGCCGTCGCGCTTGGAGTCATCGGGGCCGGGCGGCCGGTGCAAGACGAGTAGCAGATGGTTATCCTCCACGATGGCCCGTTGGCGGCCAATGGTGGCGTGGCCCATGCGGCTGCGGATGGCTTCCGGCAGATTCCAAGTCGGGGGGATGATCATGTGCTGGTTTCTAAGCGACGCCGGGGCGCAGAATGAACGAGCCCGGCGCCGGCTCAATCCTGGAATCCGCCGCGCCGCGTTCAGTCGCCCGCCGGTTGCTACCGCAAGGGGGGAGCGATCAGCGGCGGCACGTGGCGCCCCGCCGCCAGCGCCTGCTGGATGACCACAAACTCACCGACATTTTCCAAGGTCAACAGACCTCTCAGGTGACCCGCGGCCAACACCACGGCAAACGACTGTTCCGCTTGCTGAAGCTTCTCGGCGCCAAGGTCGAGCGGATCCTCAGTTTCGAGCGTAAGCACCTGAGGCGTCATCACCGAGCCGACCGTGGCGCCGGGACCGTGGCGGGCGAGCTCGGCAAACAAGTCCTTCCGGCTCAACGCGCCCACGACGCGCCCGGCCTCCACCACGGGAAAATCCTGTTGCGCACCCGCCAGCAGCAATTCAACGGCGCGGCCGATGGGTTCTTCCTGCTGGAGCACGTTGAAATCAGTCACCATCGCCCGCTCCACCGTAAGCCCGGCCAACGCCGAGCGGGTGGTGGCGGCCGCCGCCTCTTGGCCGGCACCCAGCCAGACAAACACGGCGATAAACAGCAGCGTCCACGCGTGAAACCACACCCCGCTGACGGCAAAAACCACCGCCATCGCCCGCCCCACCGAGGCCGCGACCTCCGTGGCTCGGGCACGCGGCAGGGCCATTGCCAGCAGGGCACGCAACACCCGCCCGCCATCCATCGGGAAGGCGGGCAAGAGGTTGAAGAGCACGAGCGAGACGTTGACGAGCAGGAGCGTATGCACCACGGACGGATGCTCGGCCCATTGTTTCGGCGAGAGGGGTGCGCCGACCAATTTCATGCCCACGAAGAGGCCCGCCGCCAGGAGCACATTTACCAGCGGCCCCGCGAGCGCGACGACCAATTCTTGGCGGGGTTCCTCCGGCAACCGCTCCAGCCGGGCCACCCCGCCGATCGGCAGCAACGTGATGTCGCGCGTGCGGATGCCGTAGCGCCGCGCGGCTAGGGCGTGGCCGAATTCGTGGACCAGCACGCACGCGAACAGCGACGTCAGCAGCAGGGCCTGCCGTAAGCCGGCCGAAACGCTCCCCTGCTGGAGCCCGTCTTGGAGCCCCATGAACGCGAGGAAGAGTAGAAACGTGATGTGCAGATACACGTCGATGCCGCCAAGTCGGGCGATTTTGAACGACCATTTCATCGCGTTCTAACGCTCGGCTTCGGGCGGTTGGGCGTCAATTGACACCCCCTGCTTGGCCGTAGCCCAAACTTGGTCTTTTTTCACCGCCTGCGGCGCAACCGGATCGGGTTGACCCGCGGACCATTTACTCCGCGCCCACCGCGGGGGTCATAGGCCAAGCGGCAGGGTGTAAAAGAAGGTCGTGCCTTGGCCGAGTTCGCTCTGGAGGCGCACTTCACCGCCGTGGGCTTGGATGATGTGTTTCACAATGCTCAAGCCCAGGCCAGTGCCGCCGGCATCGCGGGAGCGAGCCCGATCAAGGCGGTAAAAGCGTTCAAAGACTCGTTCGCCTGCCTCGGCGGGAATGCCGGGGCCGTCGTCGGCCACCCACCCTTCGATCAGGTCGGCTTGGAGCCGGCGGGCGCCGATCCGGACTTGGCCGCCGGCGCGCCCGTATTTGATGGCGTTGTCCACTAGGTTGAAGAGCACCTGCTGGAGCCGGTCTCCATCCGCCCGCACGCCGAGATCCGGCGGGACTTCATTGAGCAGCGTCACTTGCCGTTCCGCCGCCCGGGTCGCGAGATCATCCACTACGGCCTCGGCTTGGCTGCGCAGGTTCAGGGTCTGAAAATTCATCAGCACTTGGCCGGATTCGAGGCGCGAGATGGTCAACAGATCTTCGATGAGAAAGGTGAGGCGATCGGCATGTTTCTCGATCGTTTGCAGGAAGCGCGTGGCGACGGCGGGATCGTCCTTGGCGCCGTCGAGCAGGGTTTCGACGTAGCCTTTGATGAGCGAGAGCGGGGTGCGGAGTTCGTGGCTGACGTTGGCCACGAATTCCTTCCGCAAGTTCTCCAATTGTTTCAGCCGGGTGAGGTCGTGAAAGACAAACACGGTGCCCGCGTGGGCCCGGTCAGGGTCGCGAAAGGTGGTGGCATTGACTTGCAGCACACGTTCGCCGATGCCGGGCAGGAGGAGTTCAAAACCCGTGACGCGGCCAGCCTCCAAGGTCTGCCGGGCAAGGGCGACCAATTGAGGTGAGCGCAGCGCTTCCAACAGGGTCCGACCGCGGATGTCTTGAGTAACCCCGAAGAGGTGCTCAAGGGTAGAGTTGGCGTATTGGACCTGGCCGTGTTCGTCCACGATCAGCAAGCCCTCTACGAGGCTGTTGAAGACGGTTTGCTGCTTGGTTTGTTCTTCCGCGAGCTCCGTGTGTTCAGCGACCCGGACCTGAGCGAGTTCCAGTTGGGCGTGCCGGAGTTGTTCCCGGACCGCGTATTCGCGCTGCAGCAGGTAGCGGACGACAAGGCCGCCCGTCACCACCGCAAGTAAGGTAAGGAAGGGCCAGAGCATGAAGCCGGAAGCCGCGGGCGGCCGCGGTCAGTTTTCGACGAAGCGGTAACCCACCCCGCGCACAGTGTCGAGGTAACGGCAGGCGGCGCCCAATTTTTCCCGCAGGCGCCGCATGTGCGTGTCCACGGTGCGGGTGTCGATGAGGCTATCGTATTCCCAAACATCGCGGAGCAACTGTTCCCGCGATTGCACGCGTCCTCGCCGTGACGCCAAGGTGGTGAGCAGTTTGAATTCGGTCGCCGTCAGATCAATGCGCTTGCGACAGACGGTCACGAGGTGGCGCGGAATGTCGATGAACAGATCTCCGACCGTGAAACAATCGGGCTTTTCGTCGCCCCCCTCGCGGCGCTTGAGGAGGTTCTTCACCCGCAGGACCAACTCGCGGGGGCTGAAGGGCTTGGTCACATAGTCGTCGGCCCCGAGCTCGAGCCCGAGCACCCGGTCGATTTCGGCGGCCTTGGCGGTGAGCATAATGATGGGGATGGGGGCCGTCGCCGGGTCACGCCGGAGGAGTTTGCAGACTTCGAGTCCGTCCACCTCGGGCAGCATCACGTCGAGCAGGATCAAGTCGGGCACATGCAGTCGGGCCTTTTTGACGGCATCGTTGCCGTCATCGGCGGTAACTACCTCGTAACCGGCCGCCTTGAGATTGAAGCCGACCAACTCGAGCGCATCGGGTTCATCATCCACTACGAGAATCTTTGCCATGACACGTGCTTTCGTAGGCATGGCCGGAGGCTACGCAATGACGGGCGAGTTACAAGCCGGTGACATCGCGACTCAACGCCGCGACTTTAACCACCCTAGGCACGAAGGCCGCCGGTGCCGCCCCCCGTTTTGGGCTGGTGGCCAACACCTCAGATCACGGTTCCGTCCGGAATGACCATGCCTTTGGGAATGACCAGCACCCCGTCCCGAATGTAGTAAAGCGGGTGATCCACTTCGTTGGGTTTGCCGGCGGGGGACAGGCTGCAGCCTTCGCCGATGCGGGCGTTTTTGTCCACGATGGCATGTTCGATCCGAGTGCCGGCCCCGATCCCCACCGGGACGCCGTGGTTTTCGGGCTGGGCCGCCCGGGCTGGCGAATCGTAATAATCGGCCCCCATCATGACGACTTTGTTGAGGTAGGAGCCTTCTTGCAGCACGGAACGGATCCCGATGACGCTGTTGAGGATCCGCGCCCGCGTGATAATGCAACCGTCGGAAATGGCGGCGTGATCAATGGCGGCGCCATTGATTTTCGAAGGCGGCAGATAGCGGGGCCGGGTAAACACCGGCGGATCAAAGAAGTTGAACTTTGGCAGGTCGGCGGCTTGATCGAGGCTGGCTTCAAAGAAACTGCGGATCGTGCCGATGTCTTCCCAGTAGCCTTGGTAAACGTGGGAAAATACGCGCTTGTTCTCGATGGCTCCGGGGATGATGTGTTTCCCGAAGTCGGTGAGGTTGTTGTTCAACAGTTCGAAGAGCACTTCGCGGTTGAAGACGTAGATGCCCATCGAGGCCAAGAACAGATCGTCCTGACTCTGAATGCCCATTGGTCCGTAGCTGGCTCGATCGAGCTTGAGCCCCTCCAACACCGCCGGTTCCTTGGGTTTTTCCACGAACTTTACGATCCTCCGCTCCGCATTGATGTGCATGATACCGAGCGCCGAAGCGTCCCGGGCAGTCACGGGTATGGTGGCAACGGTCAGATCGGCCGAATTCGCCGCGTGGGCTTCGAGGATCTTTTGGAAATCCATCCGGTAAAGCTGGTCGCCGGAAAGAATCAGGGCGTAGTCGAAGGGCGTGTTCTGGAAATGCATCAGGTTCTTGCGCACCGCGTCGGCGGTGCCCTGATACCAACTGGTGCTGGTGAAGCTTTGCTCTGCGGCCAGCAGTTCAACGAACCCGTTGCCGAAGTGATCGAACTTGTAACTCTGCGAAACGTGCCGGTGCAGCGAGGCGGAGTTGAACTGCGTGAGCAGATACATCCGCATGATGCCGGAGTTGATGCAATTCGAGATGGGGATGTCCACCAACCGATATTTGCCAGCGAGCGGCACGGCCGGCTTGGCCCGGTCGCGAGTCAGCGGAAACAAGCGGGTGCCTTGGCCGCCGCCCATGATGACGGCAAGCGTGCGGCTCGAGAGGTCGGATTGGCGAATAGGAGACATGACTGACAGCGTCGGAGATTAAGGTGTGTGCGGGCGAACTGTTAGGTCGGCAGGCCAAACCGCTCAAGCTGGTAAAGGCCATTCGGCCAACCGATTTTGGCTATTAAGGATTCAGCGGCTTGGGTTGGGCGGCCTGCCATTCGCTGGCCGAAACGCGCCGCACGACATGGGTGAACACGTAGACTCCGTGTTTGTTGCCAACGAGGAGGTCCGGCCGGCCGTCGCCATTGTAATCACGCGCTTTGATCTCCGTGCCGGTGCCGCTCAGATCGTCCACCAAGTGCGGCACCCAATCTACCGATTTGTCTTCGTTGCGGCGGAGTTGGAACCAATAAACCACGGGCGCGGCATTCGGCTCAGGATCGCCGTCGGGCCCGTGCGCCCAGAAGCGTTTGCCCGTCACCAAGTCCTTCAGTCCATCGCCGTCGATGTCCACGAGTTCAATCGCGTGCAATTGGCTGAAATGCGCGCCGTATTTGTTCTCCGCCGGCAGCTTGTTCATGAAGTTATGTTCCTTGAACTTGATTTCGCCGCCTTCGCGAAATTGTTCGAACCAGCTCAGTCCGTAGCCATGGGCCGCCAAACTCGTGATCACGTCGTTCAAGCCATCTCCGTTGACGTCGTAGGCATGCATCTGCGCGCCCCCCACCCCGAAGGTCCACGGGTGCAACTGCCAAACCGGGTCCCCGGCGCGGGATTTGGGGTGCTCCCACCAACCGTCTTTTTCCAATAAGTCGAGCCGGCCGTCGCCATTCACGTCCCCCACCCCGAGGCCGTGAGTATACTTGTGGTAATTGTTGTTCGGGGAGAGGGAGTGCCACTTGAAGAGCGCAGTCGGGTTCGCCGGATCCGGCTCGGCGTAGCCGTAGAAGCCTTTGGATGAACAGACGATCTCTGGTTTGCCGTCCCCGGTGAGGTCGGTGAACTGCGGGGATTCGTTGTCGGTGACTTCTAGGGCGACGTGGCGTTTCCAAGGGCCACCCGCCCCCTTGGGGTTTTCAAACCACCATGAATTCTCCCCGGGAAATCCAAGCACGAGAATATCGACCCACCCATCGCGGTTGAAATCGTGGGTGTGGGCGAAAAAATTCGCCGAATATTCGTTTTCACTGCCCAGCCGCCCTTTGTAACCGCGGAAGGTGACGGGTTGGCCGTTCTTCTTGCTCTTTGAAACCCGGTCCGCCGGCATGAACTCATTCCGGGTCTTGAAATCCGGCCCCGGATACCAGAATGGCCCCGCCACCACATCCTGCTGGCCGTCCTTGTTGATATCACCAAACGCAGCACCCTCACTCCAAAACTCATCCGTAAGCTGCTGCTTGGTAAAGGTGTGCAGCGTGTTTTTGCCACCCGCCCCGAAGGCGGAAGTCAGGCAGGCGCCACCCAGCAGGGCAGCTACGACGGCAGAGCGGAGGGAATTCATGGGGGAAGTCTTCGTGAACGCCCCTCCGACGGGTCAAGGAGCGAATGACTTCAATTAAGCCTCGCCGGTAAAATAGACCGCGTCTTGACGTGCCCGGCCGCCTCGACGACGAGTCGCCTTGATGAAATTAACTTGGAAGGACCACGAAGAAATCGCTTGGGCCCTGCTCGACAAATTTCCCGACCAAGACCCGCTCCGGCTCAGCTTTCCGAAACTTCACGCGCTCGTCTGCGAATTGGCTGAGTTCGCTGATCGACCCGACGCTTCGAACGAAAAGATTTTGGAGAACATCCAAATGGCTTGGTATGAAGAGAAAAAATAGCGTCCCGCACCACCCTCGGCGACCGCTCGGTCACCCTTACCTGTCGCTAAACACCTTTTAACCAACGCTTTCGATGCCAAAACAAGCCGTCTATCCACCCGGCGCCCCGCCCGCCCTTGGCCCCTACACTCACGCCGTTCGTTTGGGTGAACTGCTGTTTTGCTCGGGGCAGGTTCCGATCGACCCGGCCCGCCCCGGCGGCGCCATTGAAGGCGACATTCGTGCCCAGACGCGGCGGGTGCTCGAAAATGTGAAACTCATTTTGGACAGCCAAGGCCTCGGTTTTGGCGACGTGGTCAAAACCACCGTGTTCATGACTAACCTCGCTGAATTCCAAGGCATGAACGAAATCTACGCCGACTACTTTCCCGCCCCCTATCCAGCGCGCTCCACCGTCCAAGTCTCAGCCCTGCCCCGGGGTGCCAGTGTGGAAATCGAAATTGTGGCCGGTTTTGGCGCCAACTGAACCCCAGAGTTCATACCGATTTGCCGGTTGACTCCAAAATCCTGTTCTGTCGGCAATTACGCCTGACCGCGCAGAGATGCGGCGTTGGTGTTGGTTGACGGTTTGCCGGGCGAAAACGCCCCTGCAAGCAGCAATCTGCCAGTGGCAGATTCCCACCCGACCTTTGGAGCGGTCGCTAAGCTCGGTAGCAGTATGGATAACAATTGCAGGCTATTCGTGGGTAACCTGTCGTTTCAGACCCTTGAAAGCGATCTCAGTGACCTCTTCAGCGCCGCCGGCACGGTGGTCAACGCCAAGCTGATGCTCGACAAATTCACCGGCCGCTCCCGCGGTTTTGCATTCGTCGAACTCAGCAGCCCGGAAGACGCCCAGAAAGCGGTCGATCTGTTTAACGGCCAAGAGGTGGGTGGGCGCGCGCTGACCGTCAACCTTGCCCGCCCACGCGAAGAACGCCCCCCCAGTGGCGGTGGTGGCGGCGGCGGGTTTCGGGGTGGCGGAGCGCCCGGAGGCAGGGGTGGGGCTGGTTATCGCGGCGGCAGTGGCGCGTCCCGTGGTGATCGCGGTGGCGGCGGCGGTGGCTGGCGCGGCGACCGCGGCGGCGGCCGGGGGGGCAAATGGTCGGACGACGGCGGAGACCGCTACTGAAACCCTCAGTTTTTCAGTGCCCGCGAGACCTTGGCCGGCTTTTTTGTTCACAACCACAAACGGTTTGACTGATTTTTTGCCGCTCCGTAGCGTGCCAACACAATTTTCCTATGGCTGATCCTAATTCTCCCGTTCCGCCAGCACCCGCACCTGCTCCCGAGCCCGCCGCTCCAGCCGATGCCGCGGCCAAAAAGCAGACTGTCCGGATAAGCCTGCCGCCCAAGCCGGCCGGCGGTCCTTCGATTAAAATCCCTGCTCCCGCAGCGCCCTCAGCAGCCGCTACCGCCGCGCCAGTCGCCGCTGCTCC
>CAIJLV010000130.1 GCA_903821635.1 uncultured Verrucomicrobiota bacterium
TCCCGGCCGGTTAGCGGGTTCTGACGGAGTGTCGGGGCCGTGGTGGCGGGGTAGTCCCGCCCGGCATCCCAAAACTGTCAAAACTGCTGGCAACGGCCCCCTTCGCCGCGTGCACCCCGTTGTCAGTCAGCCACTTGGGACAACCGACTAACGACCCAAGCTCAGCGACCGCCGCCGGAAACGCCCGGTCGGCTGCAACAATCGCTGACAAATTACCTGAACCGTCCGACTGCCCATCGGGGCGGCGGTTCGCTGCAGCGCTCTGGTTAGGCGGCGTCATTTGGTAACTGGCACTTCCGCCAAAAGTGAAATGCTACAACCACAAGCCCGCCGATGCCTGCCGTAATCGCTCCGCGTGGAAAGGTGAACTGTCCATGCGCCTGACCCAACACCAGAACCTCGAAGCCAATCCCCAAGACAAGTAGAGCAAGCGAGCCGAGCGCACGGTGAGCACGCGCCAAGCAAAAAGAACCCGCGAGAACGCCACCGAAACCTATAAGAAAATTGGTCAGGGCTGGATACACCGCCGACAGAGCGGGAGATGAATCCGAGGTCATACCCGTAGCGACGCCGACGAAAACAAAAGCAGCCATGATTGCAATCGAAACCACGAACGCGACGAATATGGCCGCAAAGTATCTTAGCCACGAAGGGAACTGTGAGATTGCATTCATACGCGCGTAGCCGCCTAGCAGAGTATTGAGCGACAATTTCCAAACTTGTTTGTTGCCATACTGCTGTATGTCAAAAGCTCGACTTCGGTAAGCTTCTGTCCAGTCGTGATTTCCAAAGCAAAACTCAGATTGGGGTCGCCCGAATTCCGCGCAAACCGATTTGAGAAACACGGCGGCGACGCTCCGTTATTCGGGGCACCGGTTCCGGTGTAACCGTGGATTTCGCACGCGCTGGGCGCGGGCTTGCGCACGGACCCAAGGCCCGATGGCGGGGGTGTTTTAAGGGGGGCGCGGTGGCGATGGGGGCCGGGCGCGGGCGCGGTCGCCTGCCTAAACCGGGTGTGGGCGGTCAGGAAAGGGCGCGGGGTGGAGGCGAAATTCCCTAGTCAAAGCGAGGCTGTGCTTCCCGCGGCCGCGGCCTATGTAGACGGGTGGGTTGGATTTTCGTCCGGCCGGGTGAGCCCGAGGACCAGCAAGGGGCTCCTAGCACCGCCGTTTGATCCGCCCTTTAACCCTATGAAAATTTCCAATTGTCCCACTTGGATCAAGTGCTCTCGGGCGCTCGTGAGTTGGGTCGCGTTGGCTTGCGCGGCGGCGATTCTGGTCGCGAATACGCGGGCCGCGGAATCGCCCCCCAAACTGCCCGCCAAGTTGCGGATCGATGAAGCCAAGCTCGATCGGGAGGTGGAATTGACCGTCAGTTTTGGTCCCGTGGTCCGGCGGGTGGCGCCCAGTGTGGTCAGCGTCTTCACCACCAAGAAGGTGGCGAATCGCTTTTTGCCGGATGCCTTCTCCTTCTTTGAGGAGCCGAGGTTGCGGCGCTTTTTTGGGGAGGAGCCGCCGGACGGCCCGCGGATGCGGCCACGCTTTCGCAAGGAGCGAGGCTTGGGTTCGGGCGTCATCGTGACGCCGGACGGTTACATCCTCACCAACAACCATGTGGTGGAGGGGGCGGATGAAATCAAAGTTGCGTTGGCCGATGAGAAGAAACAGTTCCCGGCCCGCGTGATTGGACGCGATCCGCAGACGGACATCGCGTTGCTCCAAATTGAGGCCCAAGATCTGCCCGCGGTGACCCTCACCGACAGCGACCGGGTCGAAGTGGGAGACGTCGTCCTCGCCGTGGGGAATCCGTTTGGCGTCGGCCAATCCGTCACGCACGGCATCATCAGCGCCTTGGGCCGGAGCGGGCTGGGGTTGGAGTCGTATGAGGATTTCATCCAGACCGACGCGCCCATCAACCCGGGCAACTCCGGTGGGGCGTTGGTGGACGCGCAAGGCCGCCTCGTCGGCATCAATACGGCGATCGCCACCCGCTCCGGCGGGAGCTCCGGCGTCGGCTTTGCCGTGCCCGTCAACTTGGCGCGCGGGGTGATGAGTAAATTGCTTCAGGACGGCAAGGTGGTGCGCGGCTTCCTCGGCGTTTCCATTCAGGATCTGAATACGGAGCTGGCCAAGGAATTTGAAGCTCCCAGCGCGGAAGGCGCGTTGGTGGGCAACGTGGAGGCCAAAAGCGCCGCGGCCGAGGCCGGGATAAAGGCGGGCGACGTCATCATCGAGTTCAACCGCCGTCCGGTCGCCGACAGTCGGCAACTCCGCCTGCTGGTCGCGCACACCGAGCCGGGCACCCAAGCCGAGGTGAAGGTGTGGCGGCAGGGCAAACCCAAGAACTTCACCGTAACCCTCGGGGAATTGCCGACGCGGAAAGACGTGCGGAACCCGGCGGATCGGCCTGAATCCAGTGACGAAGTGTTGCGAGATGTGGCCGTGACCGACCTGACGCCGGAGGTGCGTCGGCAGTATGAAATTCCCGCGACCGTGGAGGGGGCACTCGTGAGCGAGCTCGAGCCCGATTCCGTCGCCTATGAAGCCGGCCTGCGCCCGGGCGATGTCGTGCAGGAGATCAATCGAAAACCCATCCGCTCCGCGGAGGACGCCGTGGCGGCCACGCGCCACGTTCCCGGTCGCCGGGTGCTGCTGCGAGTATGGAGCCAGGGCGGAAACCGTTTTTTGGTAATCAACGAAGCCAAAGACAAATGAAACTCACCAGCGACGCCTTTACCGAAGGGCAACCGATTCCGATTCGATACACCGGTGACGGGCCCGACGTCTCGCCGCCGCTCCGTTGGCGCGGCGCCCCGCAGGGCACCCAAGGCTTTGCCCTCATCTGTGACGACCCCGACGCGCCGAAGGGCACTTGGGTGCATTGGTTGCTCTATGGGTTGCCCGCCACCACCGACCACTTGCCGGAGAAATATCCGACCCTCAGCACGCTGCCCGGGGGTGCCCGCCAAGGGCTTACCGATTTCAAGCGCACCGGCTACGGCGGCCCGTGCCCGCCGCCCGGCAAGGTCCACCACTATCACTTCAAGCTCTACGCGCTTGATACCGAACTGGAACTGCCCGCGGGCGCGACCAAGCTCGAACTGCTCGAAGCCATGGACGGGCACACGCTGGCCGAAGCGACGCTGACCGGAACTTACCAACGCCGCCGCTGAACCGCCCACCAATGTCACGCTCAGGGCTAGCATCGGCATCGATCTGGGCGACTCGAATTCCGCCGCCGCCGTCTTGCGCGGCGGCCGGCCCGTCATCATCGCCGCCCGCGTCAAGAAGGGCGACGAGGTCCTGCAGCTCCGCGACGACCACGGCCGCCCCTTGTGGGCGGGTTCGGGGCGCCGCCGGGGGCCGCCCCAACCGCGACTATGAGTGACTGGTTTCGCAGCTTACATCCCACGGTGCAGGCCCTGCTGGCGGGGCTGTTCACCTGGGCCATCACGGCCTTGGGCGCGGCGCTGGTGCTGTTCACTTCGCAGGTCCGGCCGCGAACGCTCGATGCTATGGAAGGCTTTGCGGCCGGTGTGATGATCGCCGCCAGTTATTGGTCGCTCCTAGCGCCCGCAATCGAATTGTCGGCGGGTGGACCGATGCCGAACTGGTTTCCTCCGGCGGTGGGCTTTCTTCTGGGCGGGCTGTTCCTTTGGTCGCTGGACCGGCTGTTGCCGCACTTGCATCGCGGTTTGCCGACCGAGCAAGCGGAGGGAATCAAGACGGCGTGGACCCGGAACTTTCTGCTCATCCTGGCCATCACGCTGCACAACATTCCCGAGGGCCTCGCGGTCGGCGTGGCGTTTGGTGCGGCCGCGCAAACGCTCCCGTCGGCCAGTTTGTCGGCGGCTGTGGCGCTGACGGTGGGCATTGGCTTGCAGAACTTCCCCGAAGGTTTGGCCATCTCGCTACCGTTGCGGCGAGAGGGAATGTCGCGTTGGAGGAGTCTGTATTATGGCCAGGCGTCGGCACTGGTGGAACCGCCGGCGGCCGTGCTTGGAGCCGCCCTTGTGGCCGTTGCCCAGCCCGTTTTGCCCTACGCGCTGAGTTTCGCGGCCGGCGCGATGGTTTTCGTCGTCGTGGAAGAACTGATTCCTGAATCCCAACGCAGCCCCAATCACGACCTCGCCACGCTGGCGGCGCTCTTGGGATTTGTCGTGATGATGCTGCTCGACTTGGCGTTTCGCTGAACTTCCGGCCCCGCCCAGTTCTCAGCTCGAATCTACCCGTGACCCATCCTCACTCGCTTAGTGAGACGAGCGGACACGGCCACCGCGACGTGCTGGTAGCCGTCCACGTGCCCGGAAGACTGCCCCGTGAGTAGCGCCGCTTGTTCGAGCGTTTTTGGGCGTTAGCTGGCACGGGCGGATGATTGACCGGCTTCGGTGGTTTTGCCGGGGCAAAGTTGGTGTGTTCTCTGCCAATTCTGGAACGGCAGGCAGGCGTCAATGCTGCGATAAGTTCAACGTATGGAACTGCCCGTTCAAATTACCTATCGCAACATGGAGGCGTCTGCGGCGGTGACGGCGCGGATTCACGAAGAGGCCGCCAAGTTGGACGAATTTTTTCCTCGAATCACCAGTTGCCGGGTGATCGTGGAGGCGCCCCACCGGCATCACAAGTGGGGTGAGTTGTTTCACGTCCGGATCGACTTGGGGGTGCCCGGCAACGAACTCGTGGTCAGTCACGAACCATCGCCGCACGCCACGCTCGGTCACGACGAGGCGGCGATCAAAAAGCACATCGAGTTGCACCCCGAGCACAAGGACATCTACGTCGCCATCCGGGACGCGTTTGCCAGTGCCCGCCGGCGTTTGCAGGACTACGTCCGGCGCCTACGGGGCGAAGTAAAAACCCACGCCCAGAAACCCGAAGTCGAGGTCCTTTAGCCTCTGTCGCTGGCCCATGAAACCCTCCGGAACCACCGCTGGAACCGCGTCCCCCAAGGCGGGGCTTTCGGTCAAAGCCCGGCGGTCGCTGAAGGCCCGGGGCCTGTGTTCGGACGCGCCTTGGCAGGTCGTCGAAATGCCGAATCAACTGCGGCTCCGTCAGCAAACGCCTAGCTCCGCCAGCCCCTCGAAGCCGCCCGAAGTGTGTTTCTACTATTGGCGCGCCAAGGTCCGGCCCCCGCCGGCGCCTGCGTCCAAATCCAAACGTCCGGCCGCCGGCTCGCTGCGGGCTGCGGGCCGAGTCAGCCCCCGCCGCGGCGCCAAATCCCCCCGATCTCATGAAGCTAAACCCGATTCGAAGTGAGCTGGCCCCAGATGTCCGGGCTGAACTCGTCACGTTGCTGAACCTGCTGTTGGCTGACGCCAGCGATCTTCGTTCGCACGCCAAGCACGCTCACTGGAACGTGAAGGGCCTCACCTTCCTTCAACTGCATGAACTCTTCGACCGGGCGGCCGGCGAGGCGGATACGTGGATCGACGACTTGGCCGAACGCGCGGTGCAACTGGGGGGCGTGGCCCTTGGCACGGTGCGGCTGGCGGCTTTGGTGACGCGCCTCCCGGAATTTCCCGGTGGGTCCATCGAAGGGCCAGCGGCCGTCGCTGCACTGACGGAATCGCTGGCGGCTTTTGCCCGGGCCATGCGGGCCGCGGTGGAGCAGGCGACCCGCCTGGGCGATGCGAACACGGCGGACCTGTGCACCGAGGTGTCCCGCGCCGCCGACAAATTGATCTGGCTGTTGGGGTCGCATTTGCCGGAGACAGTTCGGTAGGGCGGACCCGTGCACGGGCGCTGGCCGACGCGGCTGAGGGTGCCTGATGAAGCCTGATTCCACGATTGAAACGGTGCCGCCCAGCCTCCCGTCCCAAGAGGCGTTGCTTCCGTTTTTGCTGAACCCCCACTCGTATCCGCACCGGCCGCGGAGCGTTCGGTTGGTGCAGACTCACGCCTCGTTTGTCCTCCTCGCGCCACCCTTCGTTTACAAAGTTAAGAAGCCCGTGAACTTTGGCTTCCTGAATTTTTCCACCCTGGAAAAGCGCCGGCACTTCTGCGAACGCGAGGTCGCCCTGAACCGCCGACTCTGTCCGAAGATCTACCTCGGCGTCGTGCCCATTTCCCGCCGCGAAGGCCGCTTCGCGTTCGGCCCCGGTGGCGAGGTGGTGGAATACGCGGTGCAGATGCGGAAGCTGGCCGACGGTTACTTTCTCGACCAACTCGTCCAACGCGAGCAAGTGACGCCGGGTGACCTCAAGCGCATCGCGACGACGCTAAAGCAATTCTACGAAACGCAACGGCCGACCGCCGAACTTCAAGCGTGGGGCGGCTTGGAGCGGTTGCGGATCAGCACCGACGAAAACTTCCGCCAAACCCGGGAGTTCATTGACCACACGGTGTCCCGCTCGGCCTTCGAAACCCTTCGGCTTTTTACGGACACGTTTTACGCCCGCCACAAAACGCTCTTTGCCGCCCGCGTCCGGGAACAGCGCATCCGCGATTGCCACGGGGATCTGCACCTCGAACACATCCACCTCACCCCGCGGGCCTTGCACATCTACGACTGCATCGAGTTCAACGACCGCTTCCGCTACGTGGATGTCGCCAATGACGCGGCGTTTTTGGCGATGGACCTGGACTATGCGGGCCGGCCGGATCTCGCGCGCCAGTTCGCCGACCAGATGGCGACGGCGCTCCACGACGAGGGCCTGCCGCGGTTGCTGGATTTCTACAAGTGCTACCGGGCCAACGTGCGGGGAAAAGTCGAGAGCCTGCACAGTGTCACCCCCGCCGCGCCGGAGGACGAACGCCGGGCCAGCGCCGAACGGGCCCGCCGCTACTTCCGGCTCGCGCTGCAATACGCCGTGGCCGGCTCGACGCCGATGGTGCTCGTCGTGGCCGGCCGCATTGCCTCGGGCAAGAGCACTTTGGCGCACGCGCTGGGGGCGGAACTGGGGTGGGACGTTTACGCCTCGGATTACCTACGCAAACAGTTGGCTGGCTTCCCCCTCTATGAGCGCAGCAGCGCGGGCGCCCGGGCTCGGCTCTACTCCGCAGCGATGACGGCGAAGACCTACGCCCGGCTGCTGGCCCTCGCCGATTTGCACCTGCAGCAAGGTCGCAGCGTGATTCTGGACGCCACGTTCGGCCGTCGCTCGCTGCGGGCGTTGCTGGCTCGCCGCTTCGGGAAAAACGGCTGGGCTTGGCGCCTCTTGGAGGCACAGGCGGGCACGGCCACGATCAAGCGCCGACTGCGGGCCCGCGAAGCAAAACCGGACGAAATCTCCGACGCGCGCTTGGAAGACTTTGCCCTGCTCACCGGTCGCTACGAACCGCCCGATGAACTGGCCGCGGGGCAGCGAGTAAAAATCCGCTGCGGGGGCCCGCTCGCGCACAGCGTTCGCCAAGCGCTTCGGGGGTTGGCTCGCCTGCAAGTGAATTCCCCGGCGCCTTTAACTTCAACCCCACGCGGTCCCCAACGCAAACCGTCCCGCCCATGAATGCCGCCCATCTCCACCTCATGTTGAATCACCTGCCGGTGCTCGGAACTGCGTTTGGCCTCGCCTTACTGGTTTGGGCCCAGTGGACGCGGAGCGATGAAATAAAACGCGTCGGCCTCGGCGTGATGGCGCTCGTGACGCTGCTTGCTGTGCCGGCGTTTCTGACCGGCGAACCGGCGGAAGACCTCGTCGGGTCGTTGCCCGGGATTTCACACGCCGACATGGAGTCCCATGAGGAGGCAGCCGAGACGGCGTTCATTGCCCAAATCGTGCTCGGGGTGGGCGCTGTGGGTGGCTTGATGGCGTTTCGCGGGGCGCGAACGATGGCGAACTGGTTCGTCGGTTTGATGCTGCTCGGGGCGCTCGTGGTGTCCGTCCTCATGGCCCGCACGGCGAATCTGGGGGGCGAAGTGCGCCATCCGGAAATCCGCTCCGACTTCAAGGTGGCCGTGCCCGCTCCGTGAGCGCGGTTCAACCGCACCCCACCATGCCCCACAGCGTCAATGAAGACATCGCCGGTCGCCTTGATGAAGTGGCGCGGTTACTGGCTGACCAAGGGGCGAATCGGTTTCGCGTGCAAGCCTACCAACAGGCGGCCACGGAGTTGCGCCGAATGGCGCGACCGGTTTCGCAAATCTTCGCCGAGGAAGGGTTGGCTGGCTTGGAGGCCTTGCCGGGTATCGGGCACAGCCTCGCCCGCACGATTCGCGACCTGCTGCGGAACGGCAAGTTGGTGCTGCTCGACCGCCTGCGCGGTGACCATGATCCCCTAGCATTGTTGCGGTCCGTGCCCGGGATTGGCCCGGTGCTCGGGGGCCGATTGCACGAGGAACTGGGCTTGGAGACACTCGAAGAGCTGGAAAGCGCCGCGCACGACGGGCGACTGGAAACCCTCGCGGGACTCGGGCCCAAGCGCCTCGCGGGCATCCGGGATTCGCTGGCGCATCGATTGGGTCGCCTGCGGCGCCCGCCCGTGACGCCGGTGGGCGCGCCCGTCGAATCCGGTGATCCGCCGGTGGGCGAGTTGCTGGAGGTGGACGCTGAATACCGGCGCGGAGTGGCGGCCGACACGCTGAAGAAGCTGGCGCCGCGCCGTTTTAATCCGACCCGGGAGGCGTGGCTGCCGGTGCTCCACACCACGCGCGGGACGCGCCATTACACCGCGCTTTTTTCCAACTCCGCCCGCGCCCACGAACGGCACCAGACGCGCGATTGGGTGGTGCTCTATTGCGACGGGCCGGACGGCGAACGCCAATTCACGGTCATCACGGCGGCGTTTGGCCGCCTGAAAGGCCGGCGCATCGTGCGCGGGCGGGAAGCCGAGTGTGCAGCGCTCGCGGAAGGCCGCGCATGAAGGCGACCGAACTCCAGCGTGGGGCCCTGAAACGTTACCGCGAACGCTGGCCGCAACTTTTGTTAGCCGGCTACGTCGGTGTGTGGGGCATTACGGCGATCAAGCCGGTGAATCGGCAGGATTGGTGGTTGGAAAACCTGTTGGTGTTCGCGGTCGTGGGCGCGCTGGTCGGCACGTTTCGCCGGTTCCGATTCTCCAACTGTGCGTATGGCCTCATTGCCATTTTCATGACCCTACATGCCGTCGGGGCGCATTACACCTACAGCGAAATGCCCGTGGGCAATTGGCTGCGGGACGATTGGCAGTTCAGTCGGAATCACTACGACCGCGTGGTGCATTTCCTGTTCGGGCTGCTCATCAGCTACCCGCTGGGCGAGTTGCTGGGGCGGGCCGGGGGGCTACGCCGCGGCTGGGTCCGAATCGCAACGGTGCAAGCGGTCCTGGCGTGGAGCGCGCTTTATGAGCTCCTCGAAGCCGTGGTCGCTCAAGTGGTCAGTCCGGAACTCGGGGCGGCCTACAACGGCATTCAAGGCGATTCCTGGGACGCCCAAAAAGACGCCGCGCTGGCTCTGGTGGGGGCGGTCATCAGCACGACCCTCGGGCCGGGTTGGCTGGGCTTCGTCGCCGGCATTGCGCCCCCGTCGCCTCCCCCTCGCTTGGCGTCGCCGGTGGCCGAGCGGAGGCGTTGGGATGGGGGGATGGTGGCGACTGTCTATGTCGCCAGTTTAACGCTCGTGTGCGGGCTGTGGCCGCAGCCGTGGACCCTGCTGCTGGGCCTGTTGGGCGTGAGCGCATGGATGCTGCAACGATGGTCGCAACGCAGTGACCGGCTGTTCTATTTCGCGGGCTTCGTGCTGGGGCCACTGGTGGAACTATTGGCGGTCTCCTCGGGGGCGTGGACCTATGCGAAGCCGCTGTGGGTGGTGCCGATCTGGCTGCCCGTCCTGTGGGGCATCGCCTCCCTCTTTTTGAAACGACTGTGCGCCACGTTGCTCTCTGGCCGTGGCGCTGGTTCCGACCTGAATTGAAAGCCCATATGAGGAGGAGTGAACTGGAATGGGCCGCGGCTCGTAACCGCATGGTGACGGAGCAGCTCGTGGCCCGGGACATCGTGAATCCGGCGGTCCTGCGCGTCATGCGGGCGGTGCCGCGGCATGAATTTGTGCCAGCCTCCCTGCGGGAGCAGGGCTATGACGACGGCCCGTTGCCGATTGGTTTTGGGCAGACCATTTCCCAACCCTACATCGTGGCGTTCATGACCCAAGCCCTGCAACCGCAGGGCAACGAAGTCGTATTGGAAGTCGGCACCGGCTCTGGTTATCAGACGGCGGTCTTGGCCCACCTCGTGAAGCGGGTATACACGCTGGAGATCG
The DNA here is from genome assembly GCA_903821635.1 of uncultured Verrucomicrobiota bacterium. Classification (GTDB taxonomy): domain Bacteria; phylum Verrucomicrobiota; class Verrucomicrobiia; order Limisphaerales; family UBA9464; genus CAIWAH01. The sequence goes on from CAIJLV010000130.1 coordinate 10,172, forward strand.
TCCCGGCGCTGGCCCAGCGAGCCGTGGCGGCGTTCCGCCGCTTGGGCTTGGCCAACATCGACGTGGGGGTGGGCGATGGTTACGACGGTTGGCCCGCGGCGGCACCCTTCGACGCCATCATTGTGACGTGCGCGCCGGAGCACGTGCCGCCGCCGTTGGTGGCGCAATTGAACGAGGGCGGCCGCTTGATTATCCCGGTGGGACCGGCGGACGACCAAGCCCTGCAATTCCTCCAGAAAGAGGGCGGACAGGTGCGGCAACGCGAGGTGCTCGCCGTCCGCTTCGTGCCGATGACCGGCCGGGGCCTCGGTTGAGCGGGCGCTCGGCGCCTCGGGGCAGAGTGGGGGAGTTTTTGTGGTGGCGCCGCCAAGGCTCGGTTGGCGGCCGGTTCTGGGGGGGCTCAGGTTGAAACGGTCAGCCCCGCTCCAATGCTCCTTCAGTCTGGGGGTTGGAGCGAACCGTCAAGGCCACCATGGAAGATATCAGCAGCGTCTATTTGCGGCACCTGCAAGGCCGGCTCACGGACATCGCTTGCCAGCTCACGCGGGTGCGTTACGCCGCGGCTCCCGCGCTGGAAGTCTGGCATCCCGCGATCAATGCCTATCGCTGTCGGGAGCACATTCTGATCTGTGTTGATCTTGCCGGCGTGAAGCGCGCGGAAATCCAACTGCGCGTCGAACCCCGGCAAGTGTGGCTGCGCGGAGAACGCCCACCGCTGGAACCCCGCGAGGTGGAAGGCCCGGCCCTACAGGTGCTGGCGTTGGAGATTGATCACGGCGTCTTTGAGCGGGAGATCGTGCTGCCCGCGGAGGTTGATCCCGAGCGGGTGGCGGCGGAGCAACGCGAGGGCCTGCTGTGGATTCGGCTGCCGCTGACGGAAAAAATCTAACCGCCCCCCAACCCGGCCACGTCATGGAAGTTCTCCATCTGCTCCAAACGCCCCCCCCGCCCGTGCCGGTCCCGGCCGAGCCCGCCGCGGTGGCGCCGGCCGATCAGCGCTCGGACCTGAACGAGCACGAGACGAAGATTCCCTCGGTGCTGCCGTTGCTGCCCATGCGCAACCTCGTGTTGTTTCCCGGCACGGTGGCACCGGTAAGCATTGGCCGGCCCGGGTCCATCAAGCTGATCGAAGACAGCCTGCCCAAGAGCAAGATCATCGGCATCGTTGCCCAGCGAAATCCCGAGCAAAACGAACCGGCCACGGCGGACCTGTATTCCGTGGGCACGGCGGCCTTGGTGTTGAAACTGGTTCGGCAGACGGCCACTTCGGTCATCCTAGTGGTGCATGGTTTGCGTCGGTTTTCGGTGGGCAAAATCCTGCAAGAGCAGCCTTACGCGGTGGCGGAGATCGAGTTGCTGACGTCGCCGCCGCTTCCCCCTGCCGGCGACAAGGAATGGGAGGCGACCGTGAAGAATCTGCGTGATACTGCGGCGCAGTTGGTCGAGTTGACGCCCGACGCGCCCGACGAGATGCGCGTGGCCTTTCTGAATGTGGAAGATGCGAGCAGCTTGGCTGATTTGGTCGCCAGCACGGTGAATATGGAATTGGGGCAGCGCCAAGAAGTGTTGGAGGAAGTGGACGTGCCCCGGCGCGTGCGGTTGGTGCAGCAGCGGGTTTCCGCCCAACTGGAGATCGGCCAGATTCAGCAAAAATTGCAGCAGGATGTTTCCTCGCAGTTCACTGACCTACAACGCCGCGCCTACCTGCGGGAACAGATCAAGGCGATCCAGAAGGAGTTGGGTGAAGGCGAGGAAGGCGTCGAGCAACAGGTCGAACAACTTCGTCAGCGGCTGAATGAAGGCCAGGCGCCCAAGGAGGTGCTGACCGTGGCCGAGCGGGAGTTGAAACGCCTGAAATACGTGCCGCCCGCCAGCGCGGAATTCTCCGTGATCGTCAGCTACGTGGAGACCTTGGCGGAGTTGCCGTGGAACACGTTGAGCAAAGACAACCTCGATCTGCAACAAGCCCAGCGCATCTTGGATCGCGACCACTTCGACCTCGAAAAAGTGAAACGGCGCCTGATCGAGTATCTCGCCGTGCGCAAATTGAACCCCAAAGGACGCGGCCCGATTCTTTGCTTTTTGGGGCCGCCGGGCGTGGGCAAGACCAGCCTTGGCCAGTCCATCGCCGACGCCTTGGGCCGCAAATTCGCCCGCATGAGTCTCGGAGGCATGCGGGACGAGGCGGAAATTCGCGGCCACCGCCGAACCTACATCGGATCCATGCCGGGGCAGCTCATCCAAGAGTTTCGCCGCTGTGGCACGCGCAACCCGGTCTTCATGCTGGATGAGATCGACAAGCTGGGGACGGACTTCCGCGGCGATCCGGCCAGTGCCCTGTTGGAGGTGCTCGACCCGGCGCAAAACAAGGCCTTCGTGGACCACTACCTCGATGTGCCTTTCGACCTTTCCCAAGTCATTTTCATCACCACGGCGAACTACCTGGACCCGGTGCCACCGGCGTTGCGTGACCGGTTGGAGATCATCGAAATCCCCGGCTACACCGAACACGAGAAGATGGCCATCGCGCGAAATTACCTCGTGAAACGGCAGCTCGCAGAAAACGGTTTGAAGCCTGAACAGTGCAAGTGGACCGCTGCGGCGTTGACCAAAGTTGCCGAGGATTACACCCGCGAAGCCGGTGTGCGCGAATTGGAGCGGCAGATTGGGGCCGTGTGCCGCTCTGTGGCCGCGCAAATCGCGGAGGGCGAGCGCCAGCACGTCAACCTCACGCCGCTGCTGGTGCAGGCGGTTTTGGGGCCGCCCAAATACATCCGGGAAACCCGCCTCAAGACGGATCGCCCCGGGGTGGTGACCGGGCTCGCTTACACGCCCGCCGGCGGCGAAATCCTCCACATCGAGGCCACGCGTTTCCCCGGCAAGGGCAACCTGACCCTGACCGGCCAGTTGGGCGATGTGATGGAGGAATCGGCGCTCGCGGCGCTGAGCCTGCTGCGCAGTCGGACGAAAGAGCTCGGACTCACCGCCGAGATGTTCAAAAACAGCGACATTCACATCCATGTGCCGAGCGGGGCGGTGCCGAAGGATGGCCCCTCGGCCGGCGTGGCGATGTTCACCGCCTTGGCGTCCCTCTTCACCGACACCCCCGTGCTCTCGTCCGTGGCCATGACGGGTGAAATCACGTTGCGCGGACTCGTGCTCCCCATCGGTGGCTTGAAGGAAAAATCCCTCGCCGCCCTGCGCGCTGGCATCAAGCGCATCCTGATTCCCAAGCTGAACGAAAAAGACCTGCCCGACGTGCCGGCCGAGGCGAAGAAAAAGATCGAGTTCATCCGGGTCGAAAACGTGGATGACGTGTTGGCCGCTGCCTTGGCCAAAAAACGGGCACCGCGGGCGGTCGTCCGGCCAGTGCCCCGGCGCCTTGGGGCCAAAGCGATCCGCCACCCGCTCGCCCGGGCTCCAGTCTCGACGAAGCCCTCCTCCCGCCGGAAAGCCCACTGAATGCGCCCGGTCGCTCGCTCGAAACCGGGCTCTGGAAGCCCACCTCGAAACCCGAAAATTACGATGACTGCCTCCCCTCGTCCGCTGCTTGAGCCCGGAGTGGTGTTGGGCCAATGGTGGCACTTGCTCGAGGACGGGCGGGTGCAATGCGATCTCTGTCCGCGCGCCTGCAAACTCCAAGCGGGGCAGCGCGGCTTTTGCTACGTGCGCCAAGCCCGTGACGGCGGGGTGGTGCTGACCAGTTACGGCCGGGCTTCCGGCTTCTGCCTTGATCCCATCGAGAAGAAGCCGCTGAACCACTTTTATCCCGGGACCAGCGTCCTGTCGTTTGGCACGGCGGGCTGCAACCTCGGCTGCCGCTTTTGCCAGAATTGGGATATCTCCAAGGCCCGGGCCGATGATCGCTTGCAAGCGTGGGCCTCGCCGGAGGCCGTGGTGGCCGCCGCAGAGGAGCACGGCTGCAAGAGTATTGCCTTCACCTACAACGACCCGGTCATCTTTGCCGAATACGCCATCGACTGCGCCCGGATTGCCCGGCCACGCGGGATCAAGACCGTGGCTGTGACGGCCGGTTATATGAACGCCGAACCGCGGCGCGAATTCTACGCGCTGATGGACGCCGCGAACGTGGACCTGAAGGCGTTTTCAGAGGACTTCTACCACCGGCTTTGTTTTGGCGAGCTGGCCGCCGTGCTTGACACGTTGGTCTGGCTGAAGCGGGAGACGAGCGTGTGGCTCGAAGTGACGACGCTGCTGATCCCAGGGCACAACGATTCGGTGGCGGAGATTGACGCGCTGTGCGCGTGGTTCCGGCAAAATCTCGGGCCGGACACCCCGCTGCATTTCACCGCCTTCCATCCCGACTTCAAGCTGCTCGACGTGCCGCCCACGCCCCCGGCGACGCTCACTCGGGCCCGGCAGCAGGCGCACGCGGCGGGGCTGCATTACGTCTACACGGGTAACGTGCGTGACCTCCCGGGTCAGTCCACGACCTGTGTTGGGTGCGGCGCGGTGCTGATTGAACGCGAAGGTTACCGGCTGGGCGAGTGGCGGCTCGATGCACACGGCCGGTGCGCCCGGTGCGGCGTGCGGCTACCCGGCTTTTTTGAGGCCCAGCCCGGCCACTGGGGCGCCCGCCGCCGGCCGATTGTGGTTGGGGCCCAGCCGGGGTGACGCGGTGGCGCGGCTTCAAGAATTCAGCCGCCAAAGCGTCAAGTTCAGCAGGGTCGCAAAACTGACCCAAGCCAGATATGGCACCAGCAGGGCGCCCGCGGCGGGTTTTACCCGCCAGAATTCTCTCAGCGTCACCGTCAAGGCCAGCCCGAGCGCGATGATTTCGAGGCCGGCCAAGTCAGGCCGGTGCAGGCCGAAAAACAGCGGCGTCCAGAGCGCATTCAGGAGCCATTGCAACCCGAACCAACTGAGCGCTCGGCGTTGCGCCCGCCAACCGCCTTCGCGCCATACCAGCCACGCGGCCACCGCCATCGAAAGGTAGAGAAAAGTCCACGCCGGACCGAAGACCCAGGCGGGCGGATTCCAAGCGGGTTTCTGCAATTGGGCATACCATTCGCCCGGGGGGATGAACGCGGCGGAAATGGTGGCGCTGAAACACAGCAGCAACCAGCCCCCGAGGGCGAAGCCTTGGCGCCCAGCCGAGGGACGCGGAAACGCGGTCGGAATCATGGACAGGTAGGTGCCACCGATTTGCGTCCCGGCAAGCCCCATCGTCCGTGGGCTCGCCGAGGAAACCGCGAGGAAAGGGGGGCTTGCCGCCGGATCGGGCGCGCTGTGCTCAACCACGGGGATCGGGTTGCGGCTCAAGGAGGCGACCTAGCCGGTGGGCTCAGCGCAGGTAGTCCATCAGGGTCATGCTCATAATCTTGGCGGCGCTTTGAATCGTGGCTTGATAGGCGCTCTGGGTTTCGCTCAGGCGCACGAGGGTGTCGGCCAGATCGGCATCGCCTTCCCGGGAGGACTGCAATTTGAGTTCCACGCCCCGGGCCGTGGCGGAACTGGCGGCGGTTTCCAATCGGGTCTGAGTCGCCCCGATGTCGCCGAGGTGCGCGAAGAAATTATCTTCGTCGGTCTCCAGGGCGGGGCGGTCGGTCTCGGAGATCGCCTGGGTGTCACCGGCGAGCAGGTGATTCTGGAGCGAGATGAGGTGGTTGAAAAAGTCGGCGCCGCTCCGGCTGTCGGTCACCAGACCGCGGGGGCCGCTAGCGCCGGTATTGGCTCCGGGAATGGTCGTGGCCAAGGTGACCCCGGCGGCGATTTCTACTTCGTTGGCCGCTTCGTTGCCCCGGTAGGCGACGCTGGTGACGAAGCCGTCGGCGTCGGTTTCGAGGACGAAGGGGGGCTCGCCGGACTTGGTGCCGCCGAACAGATGTTGGTCGCCGAATTTCTGGTTCAGGGCGCCCACGGACTCTTTGATCAACTGGGTGATCTCCTTGGCGTAGCTGGTCAGGGCCTCGGGTTGGTTCATGTCCCCGGCCCGAATGACGATGACGCCAGCTTTGTCGGATGCGGACTGGAGTGACCTCAGGGCCGAATAGGTGGCGGTGCTGGTATCCTGAAGGCGTCCGATGTTGGCCTGGTATTGGGTGACGGCGCCGGATTCGGCCTGGAGTTCGACCAAGCGCTGCATGGCGACCGGATCGTCGGAGGCATTCTGGATCCGGCGGCCGGTGGCGGCCTGCGTCTGGAGGCGGTTTTGCCGGCTGCTCAGTTGGCTGAGTTGGTCGGTGAGGGAGTTTGAAAAATGATGGGTCGAGACGCGCATGGCTTGGCTCCTTCAGGGCGGCCGCTTCGTTGCCGAGGCGGCCGCAGGGTGACTTAACGTTTCAGGTTGATGACGTCGTCCAGCATTTCATCGACGGTGGTAATCAGCCGGGCGGAAGCGGTGTAGGCTTTTTGAAATTTTACCAAATCGGTCATTTCTTCGTCGAGGGAGACGCCGCTGACGGACTGCCGTTGGCGGATGAGTAAGTCGCCCACGAGGGCTTGGCTGGAGAGTTGTTCTTCGACCGAAGCCAACGACTGACCGACTTCCGCCACGGTGTGGCTGAAGTGTTGGATCAGGGTTTGGTTACCCAAGCCGGCCAGGGATCGTTGGGCCAGTTGGGCGAGGTTTAAGGCGACTGTGCCGTTGCCGCTCGCCCCCGCTTCGGTGCTGAGTTGCAGGCGGGCGGGATCGGCGCGGAGGTCGGCGTTGACGGCGAGGTCGGCCGCCATGGTGCCGGTGAAGAAGTCGGCGCCGGTTTCGCCGTTGAGACCGAAGCCAGCGCGATGCAACGCGTTGACTTCGGTGATCAGTTCCGACGCCAGGGTGTTCAAGTCGCGGCGGAGTGAAGCCAGCGCGCTATCGCGCACGTCAATCGTGCCGTGCAGGGTTCCGCCGGTCAGGTCTAGCTCCGTGCCCGCGGTTTGTGTGCGCACCAAGCGGCGACCGTCGGCGGCGGTGTAGGGTTCCAAGCGGTCTACCACTTCGCCGCCGCTAACCAAGGTGGTGCCGGCGACGGAGATGTCGATGCCGCCACTGTCCGTGGTGCTGGTCTCGAATTTGATGATCCGGGAAAGGGATTCGAGTTTCTGTTGGCGCAGGTCGCGCAGGTCGTTGGCTTGCCCGCTGTCGGCGACTTCGGCCCGGCCAATCTGGTTGTTCAACTCGGCCAGTTGACCGAGCAGGTCGTTGGCGGCCGTGGTGTCGTCGGTCAGGGCCTGATCGAGCGAGGCGCTGAGTTCGGCTAGGCGGCCGTCGGTCTTTTGAAAGGTGGCCGAGAGATCCGCGGCCCGACTGAGCAGCACGGTCCGTTCGACCAGTGAACTGGGGTTGGTGGAGACGCTTTGAAAGGCTTCGAACAGCCCGCTGAGCTGACCGGCCAGGCCGGCGCTGCCGCCCGCGACGCCGGCGATTTGCTGGCCAAGACTCGATTGGGCGAGGCCGAGGGCTTCTTGGCGAGCGTTGAGCGAGCCGCTGATGCTGGTTTCGGCGAGCACTTGCGAATCGAGAATCGAGTTCCGCAACTGCTCGACCACGCTGGCTGCCACGCCGGTGCCCTGGGGCCCGAACGTGCTGTCCATCGGGGTTGACGTCGTGACCGCGAGGCGCTGGCGGGTGTAGGCGGGATTGTTGACGTTGGCCAGGTTGTGGCCGGCGACTTCGACGCCCTTCTGGTTCGCCTGCAAAGCGCGGGTGCCGAGGTTCAGCGTTCCAAAAAGGCCGAGCATGGGAATCGGGGGGCTGGGGGTTCAACCGACGACTTCGAGGAGGGCTGCTTGGGCGGGAAAGCTGGGCGGCGCACGGTGGCCGATGCCGTTGTAAACCAGCGTGGCCGGCGCCGGGATCAGCGAGTTGATGAGCCGCTGCATGGACTCCATGGAGCGCGCCAGCAGGAGGTGGTTTTGCCGGGCCCGTTGTTGGACGCGGATGAGGAGTTCGTTGTTTTCGTCCACGAGGGCGGACACCAGCGGTTGGTAATCGGCGGGGAGGGCCCGGATCAGTTGGCTGAAGGTGGGCGCGTCCAAGACCAGTTCGCGGGCGAGGGTGAGCTGCATCTGTTCCCGGAGCGCGCGGGCCTGCTGGATGGCGGCGGCTTGGGCTTGGACCGAGGCGACGCTGGCGAGCAGATCGTCGCTGGATCGGTGCAGCACGAGTTCCTGCTGGTGATCCAGCCGGGCGAGCATTTCACCGTAGTTTTTCAGTTCCTCCCGGAGGAGGTTGATGAGGCGTTTCAGCGTGTCCATCGCAGGGAGGAGGTCGAGCCGATGGGCTCGGGTTTAAAAGTGAGTTTAGCCGGCGGCGGGGCGGTTTGTTGGCCGGCGGCCGGGTCGGTTTCGGGCGTCAGTTGGCGGCTCAGGGCCTGGGTCAGTTGCCCGGCGAGGCCGAGGCCGCCACTGGAGGTGATCTGGTTGGCCAGTTCGTTGACCAGCATATCTTGGTGGATGGCGGCACCGGAATTGCCGAGGGCCATGGTGGACTTGAAGGCGGGACGGTGGGCTTCGGTGAGAATTTGCCGCACCAAGATCGCCTCGAAGCGTTTGCTCAGCTCCGCGACTTTGTCGTGTTCGGAGACATGCCGATTGCCCGCGAGGTTTTCCGCCGAGAGTTCGGCGGGCGCGACCGGGCGTTGCAGGGCGGAGGTTTGCATGGGTCAACGCATGATGAGTTCAGCCTGGAGGGCGCCGGCTTCCTTCATGGATTGGAAGATGGACATCATATCCCGGGGGGTGACGCCGATGGAATTGAGGCCCGCGGCGACCTTTTCGATGGTCGGCATCTCGTCGAGCGTGATCAGGCGGCCTTTGGCTTCGTTGATCTTGGTGTCCGTGCGGGGGGTGACCGTGGTTTTGCCACCTTGGCTCAGCGCATTGGGCTGCGAGACATCGAGGGACGAAGCCACGCTGATGGTCAGTTCGCCGTGGGAGACGGCGCACGCGGCGATGCGGATACGGGACGTGGCGACGATGGTGCCGGTGCGTTCGTTGATGATGACGCGGGCCGGGGTGTCGGGGGTGACTTCGATGGCTTCGAGGCGGGCGATGAATTCCACCGCCGCCTCATCCGGCAGTCCCTCGGGCAGATGGACGCGCACGGTGGTCGGGTCGAGGGCGGCCGCTGAATTGGTAAAAACCGCGTTGATCGCCATCGCCATGCGGGCGGCCGAGGTGAAATCAGGTTCCCGCAGGAGCAATTCCACGCTGCGGTTGCGGACGATCTTGGTGGGGATTTCTTTTTCAATCAGGGCTCCGCCGGAAATTTTGGCCACCGTGGGGTGATTCTTCTGCACCGAGGCGCCGCCGCCACCGCCGGCGCCGCCGATGAATCCGCCGACGGCCAACGCTCCTTGCGCCAGGGCGTAAACCTTGCCGTCGACGCCGTAGAGTGGGGCTTGCAGCAGGACCCCGCCTTGAAGGCTTTTGGCGTCACCATAGGAGGAGATAGTCACGTCCAGCCGGGTGCCGTTTTTGACGTAGGCGGGGATATCCGCCGTGATCATTACGACCGCGACGTTCTTGGCGGAGACTGTGGCGGGGGGCACGGTGACGCCGAACCGTTGCAAGGCGTTGGCCAGGCTTTGCACGGTGTAGACTGGGTCCTTATCGCCGTCCCCCGCGAGCCCGGTGACGAGCCCCATGCCGACCAGTTGGTTGTCGCGCGCGCCCGAAACCATCGCCAGGTCCTTCAAGCGCACCCCGGCCCGCGTGGGCAGGAGTGCGAGTGGCAGGCAGGCGAGGAGGGCTAGGAGACGGCGCATAACGGTGGCCTCAAAACGGAGTGACTTTGTCCCAAACCCGGTTGAACCAACCCTTCTTTTGCGAGTCGGTGACGGTGCCTTTGGAAATGTAGCGGATGTTCGCGTCGGCGATGTTGTAGCTATAAACCGTGTTGGCGGCCGTGACGTCTTCCCCGCGCACGGTGCCGCGCAGCACGGCGTCGAGCGATTCGCTGGCGAATTTCGTGTGGCGGGTGCCCTCGACGATGAGGTTGCCGTTGGGCAGCACATCCACGACGTGGACGGCGATGCGGCCGGTGATCTTCTCGGTGTTCGCTACCTTGCCGCCGCCATCAAAGGTGGACGAAGAATCCAGCTTCATGGCGGGCAATTGGCCGCCCTTCTTTAGGAGGTTGCTGGCGGCGGGACCATAGAGAAAACTGGAGATGCTGGCGTCGAGGCCGGACTTCTTCGAGGTCGCCGTGCTGTTGTCCTTCGAAGAGGAGCTGTTTTCCTCCACCAGGATCGTGAGGATGTCACCCACGGCCCGGGCGCGGCGGTCGGCGGTCAACAACTTGGCCGAATCTTCCCGCCACAGGGACTGGGCGGGGGCTGGCAGGGCGAGGAGGCAGCCGAGGGCGGCGCCCCAAGCTAGCTTACAGGGGAACGATGACGGTTTGCTCATCTTGGACCTTTCCGCGGAATTCGCGTTTTGATTTGAGGTTGCGCACGCGCACTTGCTGACCCGGCGCGCCGTCGTCCAGAGCTTCTACCCGGACGGAAATGTTTAGGGCCCCGTCGCGGATCAACGCGTCCACGAGCTTGCCGCGGCGGATGACCGGGCGGACACGCAACATGCGGGCGTAGATCGGCGAGCCCGCGGCGACGTTTTCGCTGAGTTCGCAAGCGTCCTCTTCGGGCACGACGTGGGCGAGGGGTTGGAAAAGGGTCAGCACGTCCCGGCGTTCGCGCACAAGGTCCGCGTCGCGCACGGAGGTGTTGCGCGTCAGTGGGGAGCGGGCGACCCACACTTCGCGCCAGACTTTGGCGTCGGCCGAAACGGTCCAGGTGCCAAACAGTTCCCGTTCGCCCCGAAGTTCAAAGCGGAGGAGGGAGCGAGCGGTGACCCCACTGGCCGGATGGTCGGTGAGCTTCAGGGTGAAGGGTTCATCCGGGATGCTCACGCCCGGCCAAGGGCGCGTCAGCTTGAGTTCGAGTTGGCCGCGGTCCCGCACAAATTCTGCCTGCAGCGTATCGGTCAACGTGGCGAGCAACTCCACCTCGTCGAGGCGCCGGAGCCGGCGGGTGATCCGGATCTGAGCGGCGCCGGCCCAATTCGAAGTCGTCAACTCGGGCGCGACCGTCTGGAGCTCGGCCAGAATCCGGGCGCGGGATAGGAACAGGATTTTGCCGACTTCCGGCGCGTCGGCGAGGCGGATGGGGGGGAGTGCCGGTTCCGTCTTCACGACGTCCGACAAGAGCACGCCCTGACTGTCCACTCGGAGGTCGGTGGCGAGCGTCCAAGCGGCCGGCCAAGCCTGAAAACTCAACCCGACCGAGGCCAGCGTCACCAGCAGAAGCCGGCGCGTGAGAGCAGCAAGGGAAGGTTTCATGGTCAGCGGCGCAAGTTGTTGCTGATCTGCATCATTTCGTCGGAAGCCTGCACGGCCTTCGAATTCACCTCGTAGGCGCGTTGGGCCACGATGAGGTTCACCATTTCCTCGACCACCTTGACGTTCGACATTTCGAGGAAGCCCTGCTGGAGGTCGCCGAAGCCGTTTTCGCCGGCGTTGCCGATTTCGGCGGTGCCGGACGCGACCGATTCGCGGTAAAGATTACGCCCCAAACTTTCCAAGCCGGAGGGATTGGCGAAGCGGACCAACTGCACCCGGAAGTTCTGGCTGCCGGCCGAACCCTTGGTCGTCACCGTGCCGTCGGGCGCGATGGAGATGTCGGTCGTGCCGGCGGGAATCGGTTGAAAGCCGCCTTGCAGCGGCAGGCCGTCGCTGGTGGTCACGCGGCCGTCGGACGCCGTCTTCAGCGCGCCGTCGCGGGTGAAGGCGCGGGAACCATCGGGCATCTGGACTTCGAAGAAGCCGTCACCCTGGATCGCGACGTCGAGGCGTTCGCCCGTCTGCGTGAGTTCGCCCGTGGTAAAGATCTTGGACGTGGCGACGAGGCGGGAGCCGTGGCCGACCTGGAGGCCGGTGGGGAGTTGATTGCCGCCGCCCTGTTCCGCGCCGGCGCTCCGGGAGGTTTGATAGAGCAGATCTTGAAACTCGACCTTGTTCTTCTTGAAGCCGGTGGTGCTGACGTTGGCCAAGTTGTTGGCGATGACGTCGAGATTGGTCTGCTGGCTTTGCATGCCGGCAGCCGAGGAATAGAGCGCGCGGAGCATGGTCAGTTCGGATTACCGAGTTCGCTGATGGCACGACCCATCCGCTCGTCATTGAGCTGGACGATCTTTTGGTTGGCCTCGAAGCCGCGCATGGCCGTGATCAGATTGGCCATTTCGGCAACGGGCGAAGTGTTGGCTCCTTCCAGAAATCCTTGGCGCACGGCAGGCTCGCGGACTGTTTCCGGGAGCAGTCCGGGCGCATTCGCCATGAACAGTCCGCCGGTGATCGGCGTGAGCCGTTGCGGCTCGCCGAAACTCACGAGCTTGAGCTGGCCCCGAGTTTCGGCGCCCTGCGAGATTTGGCCGCGCGGAGAGATGGTGATCGGCTGGCTGTTGTTGCGGTCCAGTTGGATCGGGCCCGAATCGCCCTGCACGAGGTAACCCTCCTTCGTCACCAAGTTCCCCTGGTTGTTCATCTGGAACGAACCATCCCGGGTGTAGGCGCGGGAACCGTCGGCGAGCTGCACCTCGAAGAAGCCCGAACCTTCGATGGCGACATGCATCGGATTGCCGGAAGGTTGCATGGCGCCCGGCTCAAAGCTGGTCGAATTGGCCACCTTGGGCATCGCCCAGTGCTGCGCAGTCGCCTGTTGGCTCATGACGCCGGCTTGCACCGTCTCAAACGAAACCTGCTGCCGACGAAACCCCGGCACCGCACTCGCCGACAGATTCTCCGAAATGACTTCCTGCCAACGCGCGTTGGCGTTCATGGCGGCGGAGGCGTTGACGAGGCTGACATTCACAACAGGACGCTGCTCAGCATCGGTTGTGCCACCTGTAAAAAGTGCCGCTTTTGGCCCTATATCAAGCAGCCCCCGGGGTAAGGTGGCAAAAGCTGCCCGCCCATTCGTGCCGGCTACGCATGAATTGCCGACTGCCCAGGCCCGCAGGCTGCCCAACGAAGGCGGCCGGGCCAGTCAGTCATTTTGTGCCACTGGGCAGACGCAGGCGCGAAGGCGCCGAACCCCGCGGAACCATTGTTGCCCAGTGACTGGCGCGAGCGCTACACGCTGACTGTGCGGGAGGTTGCGCGGCGGGTTGAGACGGCGGGCGTGTCGCCCGCTCAGAACGTAGCCGCGTGAACGGGTGCCAGAAGAACCAGCCAAGCATCGCCCGGCCCGACGCCGACTACGATCCCAATGAACGGCGTAACTTCATCACTCGTCAGGCTGTCGAGGCGGTGATGGCCGAAGAGAAAGCCAAGGCTGCCAAGCTCAATGCGGAATCGTTGCCGCAGGCTGCGGAAGATCTCAGCAACGTTCCGAAGGATGCGGAAGAGTCCGCCCGCCCCAGAAGCCTTCCGAAACCGCTGCCCCTAACCCATCCACCGACGCTGCACTCAGCGAACTGCGGAAAAATTCCCCCTGCCGGAGCACGCCGTTGGTGCTGCCGTCCACCTGGACGGTGGCGGGGGTCTGGGCGAGGGGCGCAGTTGGGGCCCCTCGAGTGTCCGAAGATTGGGCCATGGGGCGGGCAAACCTAGGGCGGCATCAAAGGCCGGCGGCGGGCTTCAGTAAAGGCAATCGAGTTCGATGGTGTCGCCACAGCCGCACTGCACGCGGATGGAGGTCACCCGGTCGCCGTCGCGTTCCACCGTGACCACCGGTTTGCCGTGGGCCCGGTGGAGTTCCCGCGGGGTTGCGCCCGTGCCGTTGGTAGCGGGGGGCGAGGGGGTGGCGCCGGGTGTTGGGGGCGGCGCGGGGGTGGCTCCGGGGGTGGGCACACTGGGGATGAAGTTGCCTTTGTCCGAAGGGGGGGCGGGGGAGTTGTGGCGCGAAGTCCCGTGGGCGGTGGGCGGGGTGCCGCCGCCGCCGCTGCTGTGGCCAAAGAAAGGGACAAAGGTTTCGGACCGGCTAATGGCTGTATTCATAGTCATTCTTCGGATTTTACCCGGACGCGGACGGCGACCCGGCGATTGCTGGAATCCTTGGGGTCGCGGCCGGGGAAGGGGACGGTGTCGCCAAAGCCCGCCACTTTGGTGATTTGGTGATCGGGTATGCCGTTGGTCATCAGCAAGCGGCGGGCGGAATTGGCGTAATCGGCGCTCAATTCCCAGCTCCCGTAACCGGAGTCGCGGTCGGTGTTGCCCCGTTCGGTGTGCCCCTCGAGTTCCACTTGGAAGGAGTTCGTGAAGCGGGCGAGGTCCCACGCGATGGTGTTAAAAATCCATTTGCCGTAGGTAGTGAAGGCGGCGCGGCCATCCTCAAAGATCGGTTTCTTGCTGCGGTCGAAAAAGGAGATGCGAAACCCGTCCGGCAGCAGTTCGAGATTGGTGGTTGATTCCATCGGGTTGTCCGGGTTGTTCGGCAACGTCTCGAGGAGGTCATTGGCGATTTTGCGGAGGATGTTGAGTTCGACCGCGGCCGAGGAGTTGAAGTTGCCCTTTTCGGCGGTGATCGACGGCAGTTCGGTGGATTGGATGATGCCGCTGGAGCCGGCGGTGGGGGAGGCGAACGGATGCCGGAAGGCGCGTTCGATGGCCTCCTTGATTTTCTGATCTTGGGCGGTCAACCACAGCACCAAGAACAGAGCCATCATCGCGGTTACGAAGTCGGCGTAGGCCACCTTCCAAGCGCCCCCGTGATGTCCATGTTTGCCTTTGGCCATGAGAAAGTGGGGCTCGTCACTTCGAGCCTTTGAGCAGTGTCTCTAGTTCCTCGGAGGAAGGTTTGACGTCGGAGGTGAGCCCGCGGCGGGCGAGTTCGACGGCCATGATTGGGGCCATGCCGTTGACGAAGCCGACGACGGACTTGGCGATGCAGCGGGTGTAAGTCATTTCGGCCGCGCCATTGAATTCCATGGCGACGGCCAGCGGATTGAGGAAGCCGTAAGAAACCAGAATACCGAGGAAAGTGCCGACCAGCGCCGCGGCGACGTGGTGGCCGATCGCGTCGGGCGGACCGCCGATGGAGGCCATGGTGATGACGATGCCGAGCACGGCGGCGACGATGCCGAAGCCGGGCATGGCGTCGGCGGCTTTGGTGAGCACGGAGACGGGTTGGTGATGTTCCTCCTCCATCGAATCCAGTTCGATCTGGATCAGGCTATCGAGTTGGTCGGGTTTCACCTTGCCGTCGATGATTGGGCGCAGGGCGCCGCACAGGAGTTCGATGGCGTGGTGGTTTTTGGCAAAGGTCGGATATTTCGAGAAGATGGTGCTCGAACCGGGGTTCATGACGTGTTCTTCGAGGGCCACCATGCCGTTGCGGCGGCCGAGCATGAACAGTTCATAGAGCGCCTTGAAGAGTTCCTCGTAAGCCTTTTTGGTGTAGGGCGATCCCTTGAGGCAGCCGAGGATCTGGGTGACGAGGCCCTTGAGCACCCGCATGGGGGCCATGGTGATCATGGCACCCGCCGCCGAGCCCAGAATCACCACGTATTCCGAGGGTTGGTTCAGGGCGATGATGTTGCCACCGGCCATGACGAAGCCACCGAGGACGGAGACCAACACGACGATTGAGCCGATGATGACGAGCATGGGAGGGCGGGGTTGGCCTGGCTCAGGCGGCGTCGTCGAATTCGAGTTCTTCGACGTAGGCGCGGATCGCGAGCACGGCTTGGGAATGGATTTGGCAGATGCGGGATTCGGTGACGCCGAAGACTTCGGCAATCTCGCGGAGGCGCAGGTCTTCGAAATAATAGAGGGCGAGCACTTTGCGCTGCATTTCGGGCAGTTGGCTGATCCGCTCGGCGATGACCCGGCTCAATTCCCGCCGGGACGTCATCTCGACGGGATCTTCCTGGGACTCATCCGCGACGGTTTCGTAACGGCTGGAATCGCTGTCGCTGTCGCCGTCGGGGCCGGGGGAGGCGTCGAGGCAGACAAAGGTGGCAGGGCGGATTTCTTCGAGCAGCGCCTCGTATTCGCGAGGGGAAAGCTCCAGTGCTCGGGCGACCTGAGCCGTCGTAGGCACTTCGCCATTCTGCTGTTCCAACTGTTGGATCACCGTCTGCACCCGGCGGGCCTTGTCATGCACCGAGCGGGGCACCCAATCCAGCCGCCGCAGTTCATCCAGCACGGCGCCGCGAATGCGGACCCGGGCGTAGGATTCGAATGAACTGCCGCCTTCGGGATCGTAGTTGCGCACGGCATTCAGCAGGCCGACCAAGCCGGCACTGTGCAGGTCGTCCAGGTTAACGTGGTTGGGGAGATTCAGGGCCACGCGGCCGACCACGGTTTTCACCAGCGGCAGGTAGCGTTCGACCAGCTCTGCCTCGGCCGCGCTGCCGGGGTCCACAAAGGTTCCCCGGCGGGTGGGTGTGGCGGGCTTACGGTTCCTTCCGTAGGTCAGCGTGATGGGGTCGGCGATCGCAGTCATGGGGGTTCTGCCTGAGGTGAGGAGTTAAGGGGTGGGTGAGCTCAGTTGCGTTGCTGACGGGCGAGGCGATCGGCGTGCGCTTGGTGGATATTGCGGACCCAGACTTGGCCCCACCAACGCATCAACCAACCCGCGGCCAGTGCAGCCACACAGGAACGCCAGAGAACTGTCGAGTCCTCAGCCGACTGGAGTCGGCCAAAAATGATCCCGATCGCGAACCCCAGCATCCCTCCGATTAGCATCAGCTTCTTCATGATTCACCCAGTGTCGAAACCTGTTGAGCAGATGGTTTGCCAGATATGCCAGCGCGCTGCGGGTGGCGGTAAATCCGCCTAAATTCCTGCAAATTGTCGGGCAAATATCTTTTCGGCAGAAGCTGGAGAAAATTCACCCGGAATATTTTGCCCAGCGCCGAGGAACCGGAGCGGGAGATTTGTGCCCAACGCCAAGTTCCATAATTTGCCCCACCGAGGCTCCTCATCGAGGTGCGTCAGGCACAGGTCGGCGACCCCCAACGGGGCGAAGGCGCGGACTTGGGCGAGTTGCAGCGAGACTTCGTAAGCGGCGTTCAAAACCAGATGCACCTGGGCCCCCGGAAACTGAGCGAGCAGGCCCCCCAAGGCGCGCAGGGCCGCTTCGTCGCGCCACGCCACGCCCGGCAGATCGACGAAGGAAATGGCCGCGGCATCCGCCTCTTCCGCGCCCCGCCAAAAACGGGTCACGGGCACGCCCAGGATCTCTCCGTAAACGCTGAGAGCCTCGGCGGTGTTGGCCGTGCTGCCGTCCAGCCGCCACACGTGCGCCGATTGGCCCGCCAGCAGCACTGTCTGCGCGAGCCACTTGCACAGTGCCGTCGTCTTGCCGGCCCCGGGCGCGCCGATAAAGACGTGCGGACAGCGCGGTTCGTCCCGCAGCGCGGGGGCGGGCCGCCAAAGGCTCACCATGACCTGTTGGGCCAAAGCGAGTTCTTCGCCCAAGGCGGCCGGCGGTTGGGGGCCATGGAGTGACTCGCATTCATCCGCGATGCGCTGTGCATGGCGGGTTTCCAGTCCCGCGCGCTCCAGCAGCGGCCCGATGTGCCAGCCGCCCAAGCGGGGCGCTGACGAGCTCGAATACCCGGGGCTGGCAGTCGCGGAAGCCGCGCCAAAGGGCAGAGTGCGGGGGGGGGCGGCAGCGGGCGGGGCGGGGCGGGCGGCTTCCTTGGCGGCGACACGCCGTTCCTGTTCCATTCGCCCGCGGAGTTCGGCCATTTCCCGGCGCAGCGCCATTAACCCATCCGCGAGCGGGGCGGCCGGGGGCGGGGTGACCGCGGCTTCCGGGACGTGGGCGACCACTTCGATCTGGGGCTTTTGCCACAGCCGGGCGAGGCCGGGGCCGGTGACTTGGCGCACGTTGAGCACCACGGCGTCGGGGCCGAGTTGCGCCCGGATTTGGGCGAGGGCGTCGGCGGCTGAATCGGCGATGAAGGTTTTTGGGGACACGGGCAGGACCGATGCGGGGCCGGTTAATCAAGTCCGGGAACTACCGCGGCGCTTTGGATTTCAATGCGGGCGGGGACCTCGGTGTAGGCGACCACGTTGAGATCGGTGAAGGTCGTTTCGAAGAAGCGGCGGAACGCTAGGCGGATCTGGGGCGCGCACAAAACCAGCGGCGGCGCCCCGGCAGCGAGCATCTGCTGAATGTGCCGCGAAAGGGAATCAACGACGTGCCGGGCGACCCGTGGCTCCAGCATCAGGGTGACTTCGGTGGGCGTGTGGCGGACGCCTTGGGCGATCTGCTGTTCCAGTTTGGCGTCGAGCGTGATGGCGCGGAGCGCGCCTTTGGCGTTTTGAAACGGCTTCACCAACTGCCCGCCTAGCGCCCGCCGGGCATATTCGGAAAGTTCGTCGGGATTCTTCGTGGTGGCGGCGAAGTCGCCGACTTTCTCCAGGATGCCGGCGAGGTTGCGGATGGAGATGCCTTCGGACAGCAGGTTTTGGAGGATGCGCTGGACCTGACCGACGCTGAGCAGGGCGGGAATAAGCTCGTTGACCACGGTTGGGTGCGTCTGTTTCAGGTTGTCCACCAGCACCTGCACATCCTGTCGGCTCAAGACTTCGTGGCAGTTGCGGCGGACCGTTTCGGACAAGTGCGTCACGAGGACCGAAGCCGCATCGACGACCGTGTAGCCGTTCACCTCGGCGGTCTTGCGTTCGACATCGGTGACCCACGTCGCGGGCAACTGGAAGACCGGCTCCACGGTGGGCACGCCGCGCAGGGTGGTGCGGCTGTTGGTGGCGTTCATGGCCAGCCAATAGCCGGGCATCAGGTTGCCGGAGGCGACTGGATTGCCCTTGAGCATGAAACGGTATTCGTTCGCACCCAATTGAAGGTTATCGCGCAGCCGGATTGGCGGCACAATCATGCCCATTTCCTGAGCAAATGTGCGGCGCACGCCGGTGACGCGTTCCAAAAGATCCCCGCCTTTGCGGGTGTCCGCGAGGCAGACGAGGCCGTAGCCGAGCTCAATCTGGAGCGTGTCGAGGTTGAGCAAGTTTTCGAGTTTCTCCCCGGCCCCACCCGAGGGGGCGGGGGCGGCTCCGGGGGTGCCCGGGGCGGCGGCGGCCCCGGCCTTGGCATCCTTGCCCAGTGCCGGGGTTGGCGTCGGTGGGCGTAGGTAAAGTTGGCGGGCGATGTAACCGGTGACGCCGGCGAGCAGCAGGAACGGCAACATGGGCAGGCCGGGCAGGATGGCGAACACCGCCAGCAGCACGGCGAGCATCGTGAGCGCCTTGGGGTAGCTGAGCAGTTGCCGGCTCAACTCTTTGCCCAAGCTGTCCTTGGCGGCGGCGCGGGTGACCAACATGCCGGCGGCCATCGAGGTGATGAGCGCTGGAATTTGGGAAACCAGACCGTCGCCGATGGAGAGCAGGGTGTAGCGTTGCAGCGCGTCCCCGACGCTCATGTTCCTCTGGGCGATCCCGATGGCGAACCCGCCGAGCACGTTGATCAGGGTGATCAGAATCGCCGCAATCGCGTCGCCGCGCACAAACTTGCTCGCGCCGTCCATTGCGCCGTAGAAATCGGCTTCCTGCTCCACCTTGCGTCGCCGGGCGCGGGCTTGATCCTCGTTGATGACGCCGGCGGCCAGTTCCGCATCGATCGCCATCTGTTTGCCGGGCATCGCGTCGAGGGTAAACCGGGCGGCCACTTCCGCGATGCGGCCGGCCCCCTTGGTGATCACGACGAAATTGATCAGGACGAGGATCAGGAAGACCACGAGGCCGACGACGTAATTGCCCCGCACCACAAAATTACCAAACGCCTCGATGATGTGGCCGGCGTAGCCGTCCAGCAGGATGAGTCGGGTCGAGGCGACGTTCAGCGCCAAGCGAAACATCGTCACGAAGAGGAGCAGCGTGGGAAAGCCCGTGAACTCGGCCGGTTCCTGCACGTAGAGGATGATCAGCAAGATCAGCAGCGACATCGCGATGCTGAAGGCCAGGGCGAGGTCGAGCAGCAGGACCGGCGTCGGCATCACCAGCATCATCACCGTCGCGAAGACGCCGAAGACTAGCCAGAGGTCGGGCTGGCGGATGAATTGCTGGAACCTAGATGGGGCTTGGGCCACGGGATCAGGCTTGGTTTTGCTCCGCGTAATAGCGGTAGCGGTTGATGCGGTAGACGTAGGCCAGGATCTCGGCGACCGCGGCGAAAAGCTCGGCGGGGATCTCACTGCCGACCCGGCCGTATTTGAACATCATACGGGCCAAGGGTTTGTTTTCGATGATCGGCACCTGATGTTGGCCGGCGATTTCTCGGATGCGCAGCGCGTTGAGCCGAGAACCCTTGGCCACAATTTTCGGGGCTTTCATTGTCTTACGGTCATACCGCAGGGCGATGGCGAGGTGGGTCGGGTTGGTGACGATCACGTCGGCCGTCTCCACGTCCACCAACATCTGCCGCTGGGATTTGGCCGGCCGCCGACGGCGCATCCGCGCTTTGACCTGCGGATTGCCCTCCATGTTCTTCATCTCCTCTTTGACCTCTTCCTTGGTCATCATGAGCTCCTGGTTGGTCCGCCAGAACTGGTAGGCGTAGTCGATCGCGGCGAGGACGGCGAGGGACAGGCCGATCGCGGTGATGACCCGGTTTGCCGCCGCCGCGAGGAATTCAGCGATGCGGGTCAGGTCGACCGTGGTGTAGAAGATCGGATCATCCAGCGTCTCCCGCACCCGGCTGTAGGAAAAACCGCCGATGGTCACCAACTTCGCCAGCGAAAGCCCGGTGGGGGCCAGCGCCCGGGTCGAAAACACGCGCTTGAGCCCCGCGATGGGATCCAGCCGTTCCCATTTGACCGCCAAACCTTCGGAAGCGGTTTGGAACCGGCTTTGCAGGCCGCCCGCCACGAGTCCGGCCACCATCGTCGTCAGGACGATTGGGGCGACGCAACTGGCGAAAACCAAGGCGCTTTTCACCGCGTAACCCTGCATCGCCTGCGGGGTCAACGGCACCTCGCTGAGGTGGCCGAGCACCGCCAATTGGACCGCGGCGAGTTGTTCCCAGACGGCGCGCCCGGTGAACTGGATCGCCATCAGGGAGCCGAACAGCACGAACACCGTCTGCACCTCCGAACTGCGGGCGAACTGGCCCTGCTTGACGGCCTCGTCGAGGCGTCGCTGGGTCGGTAACTCCGTTTTTTCGCCGTTTTGTTCGCTCACAAAAAAGTTCCTTCGAAGCGCTTCAGCCGGCGCCCAAGAGGCGGGCGACCCGGATGAAATCGTCCGGCAGCCGGCGGAGGTGGTTGGCGAGGTGTTGCCCCATCAGCGTGCAGGTCAGGCCGAAGCTCAGGAGGCCCACCAAGGTGCGGACCGTGAAGCTTTCCTGAAACACGTTCATCTGCGGCACCGCGCGCCCCAGCACGGCGAACACCATCGTGAGGAGAAACGACACCGCCATCAGCGGGGCCGCGATTTGCAGGGCGATGACGAAGATCCGGCTGGACTGCCCCATCACGTCGCGGAACAGCTCCGGCGGCAGGCTCGCGCCGCCGATCGGCACCAGCGTGTAACTCTGCTGGAACGCGGCGAGCACCCAGTGGTGCAGGTCGAGGCCCAGGAAAATCAGGGTCGCCATCCAGAAGAGGATCAAGCCCGGAATGGGCGTTGAATTGGGGCCCATCGGGTTGAACGAAGTGGACATCGTGAGGCCCATTTCATTGGCGATGATCCCGCCTCCCAGTTCCGCCGCGTAAAACACCAACCGGCAGATAAAACCCAGCAACACCCCGACACTCGCCTCGACGAAAAACGCCCGAATCCAGCCGAAAAAGTCCGCCGGCAGCGCCGCCATCGGCGGCAGCAGCGGGGCGATCAACAGGGCCGTCAAGGCGGCGAGCGCCACCCGCAGCGGCACCGGCACCGCCAAGGCGCTGAACAGGGGCATGACCGTGAGCAGGGCGCTCACCCGCACGAACCCGAACAACCAGTTGATGAGTGGATCGGAGGGCATGGCGAAACGCTCATTGGACCATTTGCGGCAGTTTTTGGAACAGCGCGGTCGTGAACTCGATCGTGCTGCGCAGCAGCCAAGGCAGGAGGACGATCAGCAGTCCGCAGATCCCCACGACCTTTGGCACAAACGTCAGCGTCTGTTCCTGAATTGAGGTGACGGCTTGAAACAGGCTGACGGCGAGCCCGATGGTCATGGCCGTCACCAACACCGGCGCGGCCAGCGTGGCGGCTTGGAGGATCATGGCCTTGATTACTTCGGCGGCGAATTCAGGAGTCATAAGATAAGGCGGGGGTGAAATGCGGGGGGAGGTTAGCTACCGAAACTCTGCACCAGCGAACGCACGACCAGATCCCAGCCGTCCACGAGCACGA
>CAIJLV010000131.1 GCA_903821635.1 uncultured Verrucomicrobiota bacterium
AGGATGCCCTCGGCGTGGTAGGCGGCGGGTTCATCTAGCCGTGAGCCACGCCTGGCAGAGGCGTTGGCGTTTTCCAACTTGGCGCGCTGGGCGGCGAAGCGGACGTCGGCGAAGCGCAGGAAGATGAGGCCTAGGACGGGCGCGGAGAATTCCTGGGATTTGAGGCCGGAGTTGGCGCGGAACTGGTCGGCGGTATCCCAGAGGCGCTTTTCGAGCGCGGCGGTGTCGGTGTCCTTTTCGGATGGGGCGATCCAGTGCATGGGTAAAGGCTTGGCGCATGGAGGCTAACGGTGCCGGCGAGGCGGTGCCAAGGCTCAAACCCGCGGTGGTCTGCCCGATGCTGATTCCCTCCGGATTACGGGCGACCTTGGGTCGCGGGACCGTCCCCGATTCCTGTTCCGTGACGGAGCTGAAATTCGCTGTCCAAGTGCGCGAGTGACGGCCTTTTTCCTAGCACGCGTTACGTGGGTGGAAGTGAACGGGCGGAAGGTCTGGTGGTGAAGTCGCTCACGCGTTTTTGCTCCCCCCAACGCGAGATGAGTTGGTTGGCCATGAACCAGACGAAGGCTAGGGCTGCAAGCCACTTGGCGAGTTCCGCGGCTTGGTGGAGCCGGTAAAGGGCGGGGATTCTGTCGATCGCCTGCTCCGTCATCGCCATGGCGTTCTGGATTGGGTCCATCGACCCAGGCGGACGAATCCAAGGTCGTCCTAGAATCGTCAAAACTGGGGAGTGACTACGGATTGACTGCGGACAGGGAAAGGAATCCGAAAGGGGGGGAGATGAGTTGGTGCATCCGTGAAGAGTCGAACTTCAAACCTGCTGATCCGTAGTCAGCTGCTCTATCCAATTGAGCTACGGATGCACAACGCGCCGCCAAAATAGGGAGCGGCCGTTGGGGGGCAAGCCGTATTTTGTTTTTTATGGAAATTCAGCAGTGCCCAAACGCCCTTTGCGCCCAATTCCCTGACCGAACCGCGACGGATAAATCGCCCGTTGATTACTGACTGCTGACAAGGTGGCCCCTACGCGTCATCGTTTTGCCCTAACGATGCGCGCAGACATCCGACTGATCTCGACCGACTTTGACGGCACCATTCACGAAGATTTTGCCGACGCCGCGATTCCGCTGGCGCTGCAAGACGCGCTGGCCCGCTTACAAGCCGACGGAGTCTGCTGGGTGATCAACACCGGCCGCGACCTTTCAAGCCTCATGGAGAGTCTGGGCCGGGCCCATTGCCGGGTGCAGCCCGATTATGTCGTCACGGTGGAACGGGAAATCCACCAGCATGTGCGGGGACATTATCAAGCAGTCGAACCTTGGAACACGAACTGCACGCGTGACCATGCCGACATTTTCACTCAGCACATGACTGGGTTGGACCAACTGCTGACGAACTTGGAGTCCAAGTATGACGCGAGCTTCTACCGGGACGGTTGGTCGCCGTTGTGCGCCATTGCGCGCTCCAATTCGCAAATGGACGCCATCCAAGCGGAGTTAGAGGCTTTTTGCGCGGTCGCGGGGGGGCTGGTGCCGGTGCGCAATGATGTCTACGTGCGCTTGAGCCACCGCCTCTACAGCAAGGGAACGGCGCTGCAAGAAATCCAACGCCGGCTCCACCTGACCCCAGCCCAGACGATGGCGGCCGGTGATCACCTCAATGATCTACCGATGCTCCGCCGCGAAATCGCCGAGTGGTTGGTCACTCCGCTGAACGGCTTGCCGGTGGTCAAAGCTCAGGTCCAAGCCCACGGCGGTCACCTAGCGGCGCGCAACTGCGGCGAAGGTGTCTTGGAGGCACTGGCGCTCTTTGGCCTCTGAGCGTCGCAGCCCTACTGCGGGTGACTCGGGGGCGCTTGGGACAGCTCAGTCCGCCGCGGGGTAGCGAG
>CAIJLV010000132.1 GCA_903821635.1 uncultured Verrucomicrobiota bacterium
CGATCAGAATTCCGGCGAGTTGAGACTCTGCGCGGACCAGCGTGTTAGCGAGTTCCCCGGAGTTCTTGTTCGCTTGATGGACGCGAACTTTGAAGCCAGGAGCGCCGCCCGCCGACAGCGGCAAGGCGAATTCTGCTGGAAGTGGGGTCACAGTCTGCGCCCCCAGTTGCGACAAGCTCGCCACCGCGGCCATGACGGCCAAGCGGGTTTTGAGTGATTTGGTGTTATTCATTAGTGATGATGACTGTTAGTTACTACCGTCTGTTAAATAGTGGAAACCGAGAGAAATTCGGGCTGTTACTTGCTGGCGCGATAGCGTTCGACCGCTTCGGCCGCCTGTTGGTTACCGGTGGCGGCGGCTTCCCGGAGTTTGTTTAGGACAGCGGCCTGAGATTGGCCGAGGGCTTGGCGCTGTTCTGGGGTCAAGTCGGGTGCTTGGCCAAGCGATTGCAAGGTAAGCAAAGCATCCCCTGAGTTAGCATCCATGGAGTCGGCTGCCCCTTGGACCAGACCTTTCAATTCGCCGTCAGCCTTGCCAAAGGCGTTGGTCAGTTCCATGGCGGCCTGACCCGTCGTGGCCGCAACCGGAGGTTGATCGGGTTTGCAGCCCGCGGCTGTCAGCGCAATGGCGGCAAGGAGGAGGCCGCCAAGAGAAGAAAGTTTCACCTGAGAAAGACTCATTTTAAGGACTAAAAGGTTGGCGACGTAAGGGGGACATCACCGGTATACCAGCGGTAGTCGACCCCTTTGGTTTCCTTGATGCTGGATACATTTCCCGGCACCCAGAGCGTGTCGCAGCGTTGGTTGTGACGAAACCATTCGTATTGCATCTTGCGGGTAGGATAGAGGGAGGCCAGGTCATACTTCCACTGCGTCAAATTCTCTTTGAAGCCGGGAAACAGGCCCAAGCTGTCCGTATCGCCTTCCATCCGCTGTTCCGCCGCATCTTGGGCAAAGATCGTGGTCTGCGGACTGGGCATGGAGCCAATAGAACGCACCTTACCATCGGTCGCCGTCTGGACCGCATAGCGGCTGATCCCATAGCTGGAGTTCAACCAGTATTCCGCAGGGAACGCGAGTCCATCTTCGCGCCACTCATCGACGTTTTTGGCTGTCGGGCAGCGAAACACGCGCCGGCTGCCGCCAAAATAATTGGTGTAAGCCACCCCCCAATACGCTTTGGGATGGTCGGCGGCGAGTGGTCGGAGATCTTTGGGGGAGTAGTTCCACTGACCATGGTTGGGCACAGAACCCGCGATATTGTGGAAGATGTCCCGATTATCCGCCGCGTAGAGCGTGGGGCCAATTCCTATTTGGCGAAGATTGCTGATGCAGGCGGCTTGTTTGCCTTTTTCCTTCGCCCGACCCAAGGCCGGGAGCAACATGCCCGCGAGGACTGCAATGATGGCAATCACAACCAGAAGCTCAATCAGGGTGAACCCATGATTCCGCCAAGCGACGGTTTGAACTTCAGGGCGACCGTTTTTGAATTTCTTGCGGGGTGTGGGCATCCGAGTGAAGTGCTTCAAGTGGTTAATATTGCAGGCGACGAATTGAATATAAGAGCCATGGCCGATGGGCCAGCTACGATTCGGTGACGGTTTCGCATCAGACATTTTCCGTTTTCATCTAACCTATCATGTCGCTAACAGAGCCATCCAACCGTCGGGAATCCCCCATCATGGGCAGCGCTGGAAGTCAACCCCTGCCCCCACTAAGCCTAAACCCGGTGGTTCGTAGGAAATACCTCGGCCCCATTCGGCAGCTCGGAGACCGGGAACTGGCGGTTCGATTGGGGGATCGGGGCCAGTCCTGGTTCTTCCTTTTGGGCACTGACAAACCCTCGATTGCGGCACGCCGGGCGAGCGAATTGGCCCGTTTGTCGGAAGAAGTCTCCCTCGGGGCAGTCGCCAACCGATACGCCCGTGAACTCACACTCTCCATTTACTGGCTAGACCGTCCCTTTTCTTGCACCTACACGACCCTGTGCACTCAGCCCGACAAACAGGCGCCACCAGCGCCCGCGAGTGACATACCCCGTTTGCGGGTCGGTGTTTTGGAGCCGGACGCAGACCTCCGCCAAGCGCTTTGCTTCTGGCTCGGTCGCATTCCCGGGGTAACCCCGGTGGCGCTCAGCCAACCTCCCGTGGTGGACCAGCACCGGGCTGGGATTCAACTCTTGCTGGTGAACGCCTACGCGACGTCGGTTAATTTTGCCGCCCTGCGGGAGTCGTGGCGTCGGACGGCACCAGGAGTTCCGGTTTTCGGCTATAGCGTGCTGCCATCCAGCGACGACATTTTTATCCAAATGGGCGGTGGCCAAGAGGGCTATTACCTGCGCCGGCGGCAGCCCTTGGATTTGCTCGAACCCCTTGGGCTCTCCCGTGAACCGCTACCGCATTCTCGGGAATTACTTCAACTACGGGTGCGCCGGTATTTCCAAAACCTGTTTGCCACGGGAGACGAAGCGCCGAGTGGCGGCAGCCCGTATCAACTTACCCCGCGGGAAACCGATGTGCTGAGCTGTCTGCAAAAGGGGCTGCACGACAAGGAAATCGCCAGCGTGCTGGGCATCAGTCCGCAGACGGTGCACACGCATTTGAAACGGATTTTCGAGAAACTTGGCGCCCATACGCGCACCGAGGCGGTGATGAAGTTCTTACAGAAGTAAACGTCGCCCGACCCACCGTTTCCCGGACCGACACTGGGCTTCAGGGCGCAGTGCGGCGATGGCGGCCGAGGGTAATCCAAGCGGCACCGAGCAGAATCGGAGCGAGCCAAGTCAGCGCCCAAGCCGCATTCCAAGTCAGCTGAGTCCAGCTCACATCCTTCAAGCCAAACAGGCGGCCCAAATAAAGTGCCACCGAGGCGGCGTAGCCGGAGGCATCAGCCACGTAGATTAAGAAACTTGCCGTGCCGACCCGGCGCGTGGCGGCGAGGAGTCGGTCGAACAAAATGCTGTTGAACGGCACGTAGGCCAAGTAGACGCCGAGCCCGGTCAACGCCAACCACCAAAATGACGTGAGGTGGCCCTGCCGAAACAACCAACTGGCGAGCCCCACTAGGGAGGTGCCGACCGCGATAATCACGTGATACGTCCCCAAGGCCCGCCAGTGGTCACGGATGAACCAGAGCCCGGCCAGCGCCACGAGGACGCCCAGTCCGGCAAATGTCTCCACTTGAGCGAAGAGTCCCGGTTGTGCCGGTTGCCCCAATTCCTTCAATACATCCGCCATGAAGGTGTCCCGCAGGTCCCGATAAACCGACAGCAACACGTAAATCCCAACCAGCAACGTCAGCGGCACTCCCAGTTCGCCCAATAAGCGTCGCCGGGCGGCCCGGTCCATGGGTTCGCGTTTGGTGCGTTCCGCAATGTCGCGCTCGTTGGGCGGCGGCAACTGGTTCATCAGCACTAGGCACAGGGCCAGCGGCGGCACGAAGAGCGCGGCGGTGACAGCCGGCATCCAGAACTCACCGACGCCCCAAGACTGCATCACGAGGCTGCCGACGGATTTCACCCAGCCGGAGGCAAAAATGAAACTGACACTCAGGCCTAAACCGAGAAATTCCGTCACCCGGCGGCCTTCCAAAAAGCTGAACACCAATCCCCAGATCATGCCGAGGGGCAGGCCATTCAGTAGCATTCCCACGAGGGCAAAGGGCGGCGGCAGCGTCGCCAGCATCAGCAACCCCAGCCACGCGATGGCGTGCAGGACGATAATCATCACGATTCGCGTGCCGGGCTTGGCTTCGGAAACGAATTTTATGCCGGTGAACTTCGACAGCACGTAGCCGAGCATCTGGGCGACAACGAGGAGCACCTTGAGTTTGAAGCCCCACAATTCTTCGCCCGCAAAAGTTCCCACCGTGAACGGGCGGCGGAAGGCATACATGCAGGTGTAAGCGCCGAAGGCGGAGGCCGAGGCTAGCAAGGTGAACGCCACTGGGCTCTGGGCCAGCCAGCGGGTGAAGGGGGAAACCGGATTCATGTGTCGGCCCAAGGTGGGATCGTAAAAAAACCGCCCCAGCCAGTTCTCAATCCGAGCCTAGCCGCCGAAGGCGGAAGGGCAACGCTGGGGTCTTTCCGGCCTGAGCCGCAAGCTCTGGCTACCGTGCTCCCTGATTTTGGGCAGCGCCGGTGCCGCTCGTGTTGGCGCTGGGCTGACCCGAGAAGTCGGCCCGGCTGCTGCTTTCGCCTCGGCCAAGCAGCAGTTCCGCAGTCGCCCAGTTCGTTACCGGTTGGGATTTGGGTTCAGCCGATTGAAAGGACGATTTTTCCGAACTGGCCGCCGCGCTCCATCACCTCAAAGGCCGCCGCCGCGCGGTCCAAGGGGACGACTTCGCTGATGATGGGGTGGATCGCCTTGGCGGTGACAAAGTCAGTCATCGCCTTGAAGTCGGCCGGACTTCCCATGGTGGTGCCCAGTAGGCTGATTTGCTTCCAGAACAACTTCCGCAGCGGCAAATCATGGGGATTGCCGCGGGTGGCACCGAAGAAGGCGATGCGCCCACCCACCGCGGCGAGGTCCACCAAGTCGGCAAAGCCAGGCCCACCGGCACTGTCGATGATCACGTCAAACGACCCGTATTGATCCGCAAAGTCCTTGGCCCAGCCGTGATTGGTGTAGAGCGTGCCGTGGCGGGCGCCGAGGGAGCGAGCCCGCTCCAGTTTTTCGGGGGAGCTCGAAGTGACAAAAGGCACCGCGCCAGCGGCAACGGCGAATTGGAGGGCGAATAAGGCTGTGCCAGCGCCAATGCCGGTGATGAGAACTTTTTCGTGAGCTTGCAGTTGCGCCCGACTGAACAAGGCCCGGTAGGCGGTCAAGCCGGCCAATGGGAGCGCGGCCGCTTCTTCCCAGCTCAAGTGAGGCGGCTTGGGGGCGAGTTGGGTTGCCGGCACCGCGACGTATTCAGCCAGCGTGCCGTTTCGCGGCAGTCCGAGGATGGAGAATTTCGGCTCCTGCGCCCGCTCATGGTGGCCCCAATCGAGTGCGGGGTTGATGATAACGTGTTGGTCTCGCCAGGTCGGATCCACATCCGAACCGACTTCATGCACCACGCCGGCGCCATCCGAGCCGGGGATTAGGGGGAATTTGAGGCCCGCATACTGGCCGCCCTTAATCCAAAGATCGCGATGGTTGAGAGCGGCGGCCTTGATCCGCACCAGCACTTCGCCGGGGCCGGCGGTAGGTTTGGCGACGGTATCAAGACCGAGTTCGTTGATGCCTGTGAAGATGGCGGCGCGCATGGTTTTCGGAAGGATGAGACGGGACTCCGGGGGCGCAATTCAAGAACCGCCTTACCGGGATTTGGCAAAGTTGCACCCTGCTGACCTGACCTCGCTGTGTTTTTGGGCCCGGTGCTCGTATCCCCGACGGCATCCCGGGGTTCCCCAGCGCGTCGTATTTACGGTGGGTGCGGGCGGCTTCTGCCTCAGCGCCGCGCGCTGAGTTCCACCAGTAAGGGGCGGTGATCCGAGGCCACGGCGTCGGCGATGACTTCGCTGTGTTTGACCCGCCAGGCGCCGGGTGGACGCACAAGCACGAAGTCGATGCGGACTTTGGGTTGCGCGGCCGGATTTGTGGGCTGGGGGGCGTCCGCGGACGCGTCGGCCCAGAGGGACAGCATACGGGTCATGACGCGGCTTTCCGGCAGGTCGTTGAAGTCTCCTGCCATGATGGCGGGCGTCAGGTCGTTGGCGAACAGGTCCTGCAAACGCCCGGCCTGCAACCAGCGGTCGCCGTCCTCCCCGGTGGCGTCGAGGTGCATGTTGATGAACCGGAACGGCGTCCTGCCCGGGGGGGTGATGAGGGCCGTAGTGGCGATCCGTTGTTCGCGTTTCGATGGATTCGGCAAGCGCTGCACGGCGAATTCTTTGAGCGGCCAGCGGCACAGGATCATCTGCCCATAAGCCCCGCCCTGAAGGTCGATGGCCCGGCCGAATTGTCCGTGCAACCCGGTGAGCCGGAGGTATTCGGCGGCTTGGTCCACGCGCCCGGTGCGCTGGGTGTTCACGTCGACTTCCTGCAAGGCGACGACGTCCGCCTGGCTCGCCCGGATCACCTGCGCGATCCGTTCCAAATCCACGCGGCCATCGGTGCCTTCGCCGTGATGCAGGTTGTAGGTCAAGACGCGGAGCGAGCGGCTGGATCCCAGTGTGGCGCAACCGGTGGCGCACGCGGCGGCGGCGGCGGGCGCGGTCTGGAGAAATTGGCGGCGGTTCATCGGGGCGAGAGACAATCAGGCGGCGCTGCCGCTGTGCAGCAGGAAATGGGTGAGGGCGACCACGACCAGCGCGTGGCGGATGTGGCCATCGGCGATCAAGCGGGGAATTTCGGCGGCTGGAACCAGCCGCACTGCGATGTCTTCCCCATGGTCGAACTCGGTCGCGTGTTTCAATTCGCAGTGCTCGACCAGCAGGGTGTGGCAGCGATTGCTCTGAATCGCCGGGTTGGGAAAAATCGTGCCCACCAGTTTGGCTGCGGTGCCGGCGTAACCAGTTTCTTCGCGCAATTCTCGTTGCCCCGCCGCGATCGGATCTGCCTCGTGCGGATCCATCATGCCTCCGGGAATTTCGAGTTCCACGGTGTTTGAGCCGTGGCGAAATTGCTCAATCATCACCACTTGGCCGGTCCGGGTGACGGCGACCACGTTGACCCAATCCACGCATTCGATGACGAAGAAATCATGCTGGCTGCCGGTGCGCGGATTGACCTTCAGATCCGAGCGCAGTTGGAAAATACGGTAATTGGCCAGCGGCCGGGACGAAACGGTGGGCCAGGGTTTGATCGGGGACTCGGGAGGCATTGGCGGAGGGTTAGGTTCAGGATTCAGGTGGCGGTGGTGACAGTGGCGGCGCGGCCCAACCGCCGGCCATCAACTTGAGCAAATGCGCCAGCGCGTCGGGGTAGGGGCGGTGCTTGGTTTCCGCGAGTTGCCGGGCCCGCCGGTCCAATTGCGCCGCCATGTCCGGGCATTTATCCGGAGGGCAGCCGAGCGCCTGCAAAATGTGGGCCAGTTGAGTGAGGTCCATGGCGGAAGCAAAAAGGCGGACGGCCGGAGCCGCCCGCCTAGGCGGAAAAGCGGCAGCTTACGCCACGGTGCTGCGGGCCACGAGGGTCACGCTTTCGACGTGTTGCCGTTGGATGGGGCGGCTGGGTGACTGTTCGCCCGCGGCTTTGCACGGGGTCGCAGCAATTTTGTCGAGCACGTCCAAGCCCTTCAACAGGGTGCCGAACGCAGTGTATTGGCGGTCGAGGAACGAGGCCTCGCCGTGAACGATGAAGAATTGGCTGCCGGCACTGTCTGGGCTCGCGCTGCGGGCCATGGACAGCACGCCCTTCTGGTGCTTCCGCTCGTTGAACTCGGCCTTGATCTTGTAGCCTGGATCGCCGGTGCCCCAGCGGGCTTCCTTGGCGGCGTCCTTGGTCAGCGGGTCGCCGCCTTGAATCATGAAGCCACGAATGACGCGGTGAAACGCAGTCCCGTCATAGAAGCCTTCTTTGGCCAGCTTCTTGAAGTTTTCCACGGTCTGTGGGGCGACGTCGCTCCAGAATTCGACGATCATATCGCCGGCGGAGGTTTTGATGATGGCCACTTCGTCGGTGGCGAGGGGTTTACTCATGGGTAAAAGGGTGGTTTGAAGCGTAGTTTAAGCGCCGGAGAGTCAGGCCTTACTTGGCCGCGTCCTTGGCGACCAGTTTCACGCTTTCCAGCACGACCGGGGTCTGGGGTTTGCTGCCTTGGTCGCCGCCGACGGCGACCTTCTCTAGCTTGTCCAGCACGTCCATGCCCTTGATGACCTTGGCGAAAGCCGTGTATTGGCGGTCGAGGTGCGAGGCGGCTCCGAAGCAGATGAAGAACTGGCTGCCGGCGGAATTCACGTCCCGGCTACGGGCCATGGAGACGACGCCCCGGACGTGTTTGGTGTCGTTAAATTCGGCGTTGAGTTTATAGCCCGGATCACCGGTGCCCCAGCGCGCTTCCAAGGCGTCGTTCTTGGACAGCGGATCCCCGAGCTGGATCATGAAACCGGGGATGAGCCGGTGAGATTTGGTGCCGTCGTAAAACTTGTCGGCGGTGAGTTTTTTGAAGTTCTCGACCGTCTTGGGCGCGACGTCGGTGAGGAACTCGAAGGTGATTTCGCCGAAATCCTTGAAGTTGAGCACCGCCACCTGATTGGTGAGCGCGGGCTTCGTTTCAGCCTTCTTTTCGGCCGGTTTGTCTTCCGCACGGGCGACCGCCGAGGCGGCCAGTCCGACACACACGGAAAGGGCGATAATGAGACGTTTCATGATGCGCGCGGAAGTAGCCACACCGGGCGGCGGCTGTCACGCGGAGTTTGTTTGCACCTGACGCCGGGGGGGCTGCCGCTGGCCCGCATGGCGCCGTCCCCGGGGTTGCGCCGCGCCCACTTCCTCCCTCAACCTCGCGCGGTGAAGTTGCTCTTCATTGGAGACATCGTGGGCGAGCCCGGGCGGCGGGCGGTCAAAACGCTCGTTCCGCGGCTGCGGGACCGGCTGGGACTGCATTTGGTCATCGCCAACGGCGAAAATTCGGCCGGCGGCTCCGGCATCTCCTTGGCGACCGCAAAGGAGATCTTTGACGGCGGGGTGGACGTGATCACAGCGGGCGACCATCTCTGGGATAACCGGGATGTCAGCCAGATCATGGCGACGGAACCGCGTTTTGTGCGCCCGGCGAATTATCCCGCGGGCGTGCCCGGTCAGGGCAGCACTGTGATTCACAAAGCGGGCCTACCTCCCGTGGGCGTCTTAAATCTCCAGGGTCGGACCTTTATGGCTGCGGCCCTCGACAACCCCTTCGCGGTGGCGGTGGCGGAAGTGGAGAAACTACGGGCACAAACGCCGATCATTTTTGTCGATTTCCATGCCGAAGCGACCTCGGAAAAGATCGCCCTCGGCTGGTTTTTGGATGGTAAGGTCAGCGCCATCGTGGGCACCCACACTCACGTGCAAACCGCGGACGAGCGCATCTTGCCTCAGGGCACGGCTTGCCTGAGCGACGCGGGCTTCACCGGCGGTCACGGCGGAGTGCTGGGACGTGAATGGCCGCCCATCGTTGAACGGTTTCTCCGCCAGACGCCGCAACGTTTCACCATCTGCGAGACGGACGTGAAGCTCCATGGATGTGTGATCGAGATCGACGACACCACCGGCAAAGCCTTGGCCATCGAGCGGCTGAGCGAGAGCTTGAGCTGAGGGCTGGCGCACGATGACCTCGCGCCGCTTCAGTTGGGTAACCTTGGGCTTGGCCCCGCTGCTATTGCTGGCGGGCGGGTGGTGGCAATACTTGCGAGAAACGCCCGAGCAATCGCTCCTCCGGCGCTGGCTGAGGGCGCAGGCTCAGGGCTCGATTCCCGCTGCGGTCTACGCGGAGGTAGCGGCGGCCGAACCCCAATTCCGGGTGCTCGCAGCCCAAGCGCTGGGACGCCACGAGAGCCCGCTCACTTCGGCGTGGCGACAATTGCGCCCGCGCCTGCCGGATTCCCTGCGGGCACGCGTTCCGCTGGCTTTCAGCACCGGTCGGCGAGGGGTGGCCTTGCTGACGTTAATCGACGGCTTTGAAGCCGAACCCGGCGTCGCCCGAGCCCTGGTTGCGGTGGCCACTAACCGCCAGGCGGCAAATCGGCGACTGGCGCTGTTGGCGCTGGGCAAGCTCCCGGTCATGCCGGCTGAACTGGCCGAACCGCTGACGGCCCTAGTGGACGATCCCGAATACCTGCTGCGGCTTGATGCCGCTGCGACGCTGCACCAGACGTTTCCCCGCAGCGTGGCGGTGGACCGGGCGCTCCGTCGGCTCGCACGCGATCCCATCGCAAGTGTGCGCCAAGCGGCCACGCCCTTGGTGCCGGACGACGACCAACCTGAAACCGCCACTCCCTAATGCCTGCCAAAAGTTCAAACCAATGGGATTTCGGTGACCTGCTCACCGGCGGTCCTAAAACCACCGTGCCCCCGCCGTCCGCGGCCAAACCGGAACCGGTGGGGCCCAAGGCGTTGTCCGTCACCGAGTTGACCCTAGGCATCAAACGCCAGTTGGAAGGGGGGTTCAGCGCGGTGCGCGTGGCGGGCGAAATTTCCAACTACCGACTGCAATCCAGCGGGCATGCCTACTTTGTGCTCAAGGACTCCAATGCGCAGTTGGGCTGCGTTTTGTTTCGCGGGCAGGGCGGCGGCGGGCGGGCGGCCCTGCGCGACGGCGCGCAGGTGATCCTCGGGGGCGACGTGACGGTATACGAACCCCGAGGCCAGTATCAGTTGCGCGTGGATTCCGTGGAAGTTCAGGGCGTAGGCGCCTTGCAGGCGGCGTTCGAGAAACTCAAAGCCCGCCTCGCGGCGGAGGGGCTGTTTGACGCCGAACGCAAGCGGCCCATACCGCGGTTGCCGAAACGAGTGGGCCTGGTGACGTCGGCGACCGGGGCGGCGATCCGCGACGTGCTGCACGTCGCCGGCCGGCGCTATGCCGGGCTCGAATGGGTGCTCGTGCCGGTGCGGGTCCAGGGGGCTGGAGCGGCGGCGGAAATCGCGGCGGCCATCAGTCGGTTGAACGAATGGGCGGCGGCCGGTGCAGCCAACGAAACGGAGGACCGCCTGGACGCCATCTTGCTCACCCGCGGCGGCGGTTCACTGGAAGACCTCTGGGCGTTTAATGAAGAAGTCGTCGCCCGGGCGATGGCTGCGTCGGCCGTGCCGGTGATTTCGGCCGTGGGGCACGAAATCGACTTCACGATTGCGGACTTTGTCGCGGACTTACGGGCGGCGACTCCGAGTGCCGCGGCGGAATTGCTGACCGCGGGCTACGTCGCCACGCGCGACTTTGTGGCGTCTGCCGAAGACCGACTGGCGCACCTCGTCCGGCAACGGCTTGGTTGGATTCGTGACGACGTGGAGCAACTGACTCGGCGACTCGGTCGGATGCATCCCCGTCGCCGGTTGGAGACGTGGTCCCTCCGGCTCGACGAGCTCACCGAAGCGCAGCAGCGAGCGGTCCGGGCTCAGTTAAAAACTGCGGCCAAGCACTGGGAAACTTTGGAGCACCGATTGGCGACGCAACGGCCCCAAATCGTGCTGCAACGCTGGCAACGGCAGTTAGAACAATTGAGCCGGCGGTTGTCGGCCGCCGCGACGCAGCGTTTGGAAAATCAGGCCCGCCAGCTCAGTCGCTTGCACGACAGCCTCCGGCTGCTGTCGCCCCTGAGTGTGTTGGAACGGGGCTATTCGCTCACCACCGATGCCGCGACCGGGGCGGTGATCCGGCAGGGCGGGACGTTAAAGAATGGCCAGCGACTGCGAACCCGGTTTGCCGAGGGCGAGGCGGAATCGTTGGTTGTGCCCGCGAAAACGGCCCGGCCTTAAGCGCTCGGGCGAGGCGGCTCCCGGCGGAGAGTAAGCTCCATGAGTGCGATTGCTGATTCTTGGTTCGACCTGGAATGATTCTCATTGATGCCGGGCTGGAATCCGAAACGAACCTCGCGAAGATGCCTCCGTTTCCGAGGCTTCGAAGGGTCCACTGAGGAGTGGCCCGGAGCCGGGCGGGAGCTCGATTCGTTGCACCATGCCTTTTCCGACTGTCGCTTCGCCCATCGGGCACTATTTGCAGCATCTGCATGACAAGTTCGCGCGCCTCGAAGACGGGCAGGTAGCGACTTACATTCCGGAGTTGGGGCGCGCCAATCCGGCTTGGTTCGGCATCGCCGTGGCGACCGTGGATGGTCAGGTCTACGAAGTCGGGGACAGCCGACAGGAATTCACGATCCAGTCGATTTCCAAGCCGCTAGTTTACGGACTCGCGCTGGAGGCGGTGGGCTTGAAACAAGTTCTGGCCCGAGTTGGGGTGGAGCCGTCGGGTGAGGCCTTCAATTCCATCAGCCTTGATCCCAAGACCGGGCGCCCGCTGAACCCCATGATCAATGCCGGGGCGATCGCCACGAGTGGGCTGGTGCCAGGCAGTTCACCCGAGGAGCGGCGGACGCGCCTGCTGGAACTGATTGGCGAATTTGCGGCCCGCGACTTGGCCATGGATGATGCTGTCTATTGTTCGGAGCGCGACACGGGACATCGCAACCGTGCGATTGCCCACCTATTGCGCAACTTCGACATCATCACTGGCGACCCGGAAGACCCGCTGGACCTCTACTTTCGCCAGTGCTCGATCTCGGTTACCTGCCGGGACCTTGCCGTGATGGCGGCGACTCTCGCCGGTGGCGGCGTAAATCCGCTCTCCCGGCGCCGAGTGTTGCAGCCACAGAATGCGGGGCGCCTATTGAGTGTGATGAGTTCATGCGGGATGTATGACTACGCGGGCGAATGTATTTACAACGTCGGTATGCCGGCCAAAAGCGGCGTGGCGGGTGGTTTGTTGGCGGTGCTACCCGGGCAATTGGGAATCGGAATCTTTTCGCCGCCACTAGACGCCAAGGGCAACAGCGTGCGCGGGATCCGGGTTTGCCACGATCTGTCGCAGGACTTTGGCTTGCACCTGTTCAACTCCCCGCGCGTCGTCACGCCGGCGTTGAAACATGTCCAGAGCGGCGCCGACGTGCGCAGCAAGCGCCTGCGGGCGGGAGCGGAATTGGAGGTCTTACGCCGGCAGGGCGGCTGCATTCGCCTCTACCAACTCCGCGGCCGGTTGGTGTTCGCCTCCCTGGAGCCGGTGATCCGCTCCGTCCTGCGCGAAGCCGCCGATTGCACGCACGTCATCATCGATCTGGCCCAGGTGGCGGATTTAGACCGGGCCTCGTGCCGGCTACTACTGGACTTGCGGGATCAGTTGGTGCGGAGCGGGGTGCGGGTGTTTCTCACCGGGGCCGCGGACAACCAGACCCTGCGAAACTACGTCGTCTCGCGCTTCGACGAAGGGGGCTGGACGCAACTCTGCGGTTTCGATTCCCGCGACGAGGCGCTGGAAGCCTGTGAAGAGGAATTGTTGAAACGACATGGCTCCAAACGGCCTGAACCGCCGGGCGTGCCGCTCAAACAGCAGGAGTTGTGTCGTGGCTTCACCCCCGGAGAACTGCAAGACCTTGCGCAACGACTGACGGCGCTGGACTTGTCCGCGGATGCCGAAGTGCTCGCTGCCGGTTCCGCGGCGGACGCGATGTATTTCCTCGTTCAGGGCGAGGTGGGAATCTTCCTCAAACCGGATGGAGCCGCCGAACAATTGATCAGCCGGTTGGGGCCGGGCATGAGCTTTGGCGAGGTCGCTTTGGTGGATCGGGCACCGCGTTCAGCCACGGTGCGAGCCCTCAGTGACATTCAGATCCTGCGGCTCTCCTTTGAGGCGTTTGACCTCTTGGCCGACGAAGGCCTGAGTCATCTCCAGACCAAACTCATCGCCAATCTCGCCGGCGTGTTGGCCGCCCGCCTGCGCAGTGCAAATGCTGAAATTCGCAGCCTGAAGTAGCCTGGCCTCGTGGCCGTGACGATCAACGGGCGACCGTCCGGGTAGTGAATTTGTCGTGCGGTGCCGTGACTTGGGGCGCGGAGTTGGGGGGCAAAACTTGCGAGAAATGTCCCGGGATTAACGCACGAGAAAATGTTCCCGTGGTTGATGGTTGTTCTTGGTTCGGTTGCTCCGGCCGGAACGAAGTGACGGCCGACCGGAGTCCCGCCCGCAGCCAAGACCTGAACTCCGTTCCAAGACGTCCGCCCGCGGCCACTCCCAATCGGTGCCACCGTTGGGTCGCCGACGGCGCTGGCGCCGCTTTCGTTTTCAGCGGCTCCGTCCGGTTCGCTTTCACGGGAGGAACGAGGGCGAACAAAGCAACTCGATCTTCATGAAGTCCCTCACCCGCAAAAGCCTTACCCGAACCGTGTCCGCGGCGGTCTCAGCGGGGCGGGCGGGGGCCGGATGCCGCTGCGAATCGGGCGCCGCCACAAAACCGGCTTGCCGCGTTTCTCCCTTTCCGGCAGTTACTCGCCCACGTTCCCTTCACTATGAACAAAAAGACCTCCGCCGCTCCCGCCGCCGCTGCGGGTAACAATTTCCCCAAGCTCCATAACGCCATGTGGCCCGGCCTGGTTGGCAAAGGCAGTCCTGGCGCGGAGCCATTCATCGACCTCGACACCATGCTCGACCTGACGGCCAAGGCCGAGGTCAACGGCGTGAAATTCGACGGCGTGGACCTGTTCCTCTACGACCCGCATGTCAGCATCGACATCACCGATGACGGCCTGAAGAAGCTGGCCGAGAAGATTCAAAAGAAAGGTTTCAACGTCGGCTCGGTGGTCGCTCCGGTGTGGTTTGAAGGCTCGGCGATGGGCGACGAAACCAAGCGCGCCAACTGGGTCACCGCGGTGAAAAAAGCCTGCCGAATCGCGCAAAAATTGCGCGAACTCGGGGTCCGGCCTTCGGGCGTTGTGCGGATCGACACCGCCGCCAGCGTCACGGACTGGGACAAGGATCCCAAGGGCAACACCAAACTCATCGCTAAGACCTTCCGCGAAGGCGGCAAGGTGGCCAAAGACCACGGGGAACGCCTCGCCGCCGAGGGCGAAATCTGCTGGGGCGGCATGCAGTCCTGGAAATACATGATCCAGACGCTGGAGGAGACGGCGATGCCCCGGGTCGTCGGCTTCCAAGCCGACATGGCCCACACGCTGCTCTACACGCTCGGCTACAACGCGCCCGTCACGCATCGGATCGTGCCGGCGAAGTTCAGTTGGGAGCCGGAAGCCTTCCACAAGGCCATGAAGAAGATGACCACCGCCCTGCGGCCATGGATGTTCGACTTCCACGTCGCCCAGAACGACGCGACGGTCAAAGGCTCCGGTGACCACGAAAAAACCGGCAAGCACTGCCCAGTGAACGACGTGAACGGCAAGTTGAACGTCGCCCGCGACGCCGGCTACTGGCTCCGCGACGACGCCGGCAAGGTCACCAAGAAGACCCGGCATATCTGTTGGGACGGGTGCATGTTCCCGAACGAGATGCTCATGAAGCAGGAGACGTGGAACAACATCCTCGCCTCCATGATCCAGGTGCGCGAGAACCACGGCTGGCGCGAATAAGCAGGCGCTAAACGGCACCGGTGCCGGAACTCTTTCGGCGCCGGTTTTGTGGGGCGGGAATGTGGCTTGGGATTTCGGTGAACCATGGGGTGGGGCGCCCAGTTTCTCCCGGTCGAGCGGACCGAACTCCAGTCGATTCACCCGTGGGGTAGCTCGGATTGCCCCGTTGGCTTTCCCGCTCGCGTTCGACTTTTCAGCCCGCCAATCTGGGCGCCTTGAACCGGGGTGGGCGAGCAGGGTTTTCGTCGGCCCGATTCTATTTTAAGAGTGAGTGCCAGCATTTCAGATCCGTCGGAATCGACGCCGCCTTCGTTACCTCTGCCTCGGGTCGGTGATCGCATCACCCTCGACATCCACGATCTCGCGTTTGGCGGGGAAGGGGTGGGCCGACTAGGTGAATTTGTCGTCTTCGTGCCGTTCGTCTGTCCGGGTGAACGGGTCGAGGTGAAGCTCACGGAGGTGAAGAAGAGTTTTGCCCGCGGGGTAGTCGCCCGGATTGTCACTGAAGCGCCGGAGCGGGTCGAACCGCAGTGCCAATACTTCGGCGAATGCGGGGGCTGCCAATACCAGCACCTCGATTACGCCACCCAGCTTCGCTGGAAACGGAAACAAATCTCGGATCTGTTCCAGCGGGTCGGAGGGTTCGCTGGGTCGTTGGTTCAGGAAGTGATCCCATGCCCGCAACCCTACGGTTATCGCAACCGTATTCTCGTGCGCAGTCAGTGGAATCGGCCGGCGCAGAAGCTCGATCTCGGTTTCATCCGTCACGACTGCGGCTTGGTATGTGATTTAGAATCCTGCGCCATTGCTGAACCCCCCTTGAATGAGGCGATCAAGGAATGGCGCCGGAACCCACCGCCGAAGGGCGGAATCAAGGTCACGCTCCGCATTCCGCCGGAGGGCTGGGTGGTGCCGGAGCACAGCTTCTTCCAGAATAATTTCTTCGTGCTGCCGGCGCTGCTCGCCGCGGTGCGCGGCCGGTTGGCGGACGCGGGTTCACGTCACCTCATCGATGCCTATTGCGGTGTGGGCTTCTTCAGCCTGTCGCTGGCCGACGCGGTGGACTCATTCCTCGGCGTGGAGCTCGACGCCCCCGCGATCAAAGCCGCCCGCGAGAACCAGCGACAACGCGGCATCACCAACGGCGAATACGTCGCCGGCGATGCGGATTGGTTACTACCTTCGCTGCTCGGCCGACTGAATCCCGCCCAAACGGCGGTGTTGCTGGATCCCCCCCGAGTCGGCTGCCGGCCGCAGTCGCTGGACGTGCTCCGGGAAACCGGGCCGGCTCAAATCCTCTACGTGAGCTGCCACCCGGCGACGCTGGCGCGCGACCTCAAGTTGCTGTGCGCGGACGACCGCTTCCGTCTCGTGGATGTGCAGCCGGTGGATATGTTTCCCCAGACGCAGCACGTCGAGTGCGTGGCCGACCTCCGGCGGGTGTAAGCAGTGGAAGAGCGAAACCTGAGTTCGTGGGCTGGGATCGGGCCGGGGGATCCGACGAGTCCGCTCAAGCGGGCACCAGATCTTCGTCTTCCTTTTTCTCCGTCCGGGTTTCGGAGTCCTGATCGTATTCAAGCGGGGCGAAGCGTTCGGAATTAAAGCCCAACTCGCCGCTCATGCCCGTCTTTAGAGCGGGGTCACGCGGATTGAGCAATTCCTCAAGCAGGAGCCCGATTTCACCGTCGCGTTGGCCGCTTTCGGCTTTGGTCAGATTCCCGCGGCCGATGTAAACCGAGCGCACCGTGTAGACGGAATCTTGCTTGGGTAGCTGTGAATACATCTCCAGCGCCAGCGCTGGAAACTCGCCATTGATGCAAACGACTTTTTGCCCCTTCACGAACATGAGTGGAGCCTAGCGGGCCGGCCGGCAAAACCAAGTCGAAGGAAGTGGGAAAGCGGCGGTCGGAGCAGCGAATTAAGCACCGCGTTTCGCCGTGCGTCATCAAGGTGGCCGCCTCAAGCTCGGCCCATGACGCAGAAATGTAGCGACCGCCGGGGCGGAGCCCGATTCGCCGCGCTGTTCGTGGCCGTGACGCTGCTCGGGTGTGCCCAACCGCGGCCGACCGCGCCCGTGGGGCCAGAAATCGCGGTGCGCGCCGTGCTCACCGCCCAGGTAGCCGCTTGGAATCGGGGCGATCTGGCGGGGTTTATGGAGGGTTACGCCCGGGGCGATGCCACGCGTTTCGCCTCCGGTGGGGAGGTCACCGCCGGTTGGCAAACCGTCTTTGATCGCTACCAGCGCCGCTACCATACTGCCGAGGCGATGGGGCAGTTGACGTTTTCCGAAGTGGTCGTAACGCCGCTGACGGACGAGGCCGCATTCGTGTTTGGACACTGGAGTCTCGCCCGGGCGCAAGACCAGCCTCACGGACTTTTCACCCTGTTATTTCGCCGGTCGGCGGCGGGTTGGCAGATTGTTCACGACCACACCTCGTCGGCTTCGCCGTAGGCCGAGGGCCCGTTCGGTGAGGAATGGGAGTTGGCGGTTGCATCCAGCTCCGGCGGGCTGATTTACTACGCTTACGTATGAACCCCGCGCTTCCCGGTCCGAAACGGCTTGGCACCACTGAGTGGATGATCTGCGTGATCGCAGCCATCGGCTTCGCGTTCGATATTTACGAACTGCTGATGTTGCCGCTGATCATCAAGCCAGCTATCGCGGCACTCAGTGCGCCGCTGGTGCAGGAACTGATCAAGGGCGGCATGTCGGCGGCCGATGCGGGCTTAGCCTGGGCGCCGGGCGGGACCGAATATGTGAAATGGGCCCGCACGCTGTTCTTCGTCCCCGCCATTGCCGGCGGCGTTTTCGGCCTGCTGGGCGGTTACCTCACCGATCGCCTCGGTCGGCGGCGGGTGCTGACCTTCAGCATCTTGCTTTACGCCCTGTCCGCGTTGGCAGCGGGCTTTGCCACGACCTTGCCCCAGTTGCTGGTGCTGCGTTGTTTGGTCTTCATCGGGGTGTGCGTCGAGTTCGTCGCCGCTGTCGCGTGGCTGGCGGAGCTGTTCCCGAATCCGCTCCAGCGGGAGAAGGTGTTGGGTTACACGCAGGCGTTTTCCTCCTTCGGCGGCCTGCTGGTGGGCGGTGCCAACGTGCTGGCCGCCAACGTGGCGATGAGCCTGCCGGCGATCCATGCCGGCCATGAGGCGTGGCGCTACACGTTGATCTCCGGCGTGATTCCCGCCCTGCCACTGATCCTCATCCGGCCGTTCCTGCCGGAGTCCCCGGTGTGGGCGGAAAAGAAGGCCAGCGGCAAACTTCGCCGGCCCAGCATCGCGGAACTGTTCAGCCCGGCGTTGGTGCGCACCACGGTGCTGACCACGCTGGTGTTCGCCGCGAGCTACGGCATTGCGTTTGGAGCGATTCAGCAGTTGCCGCAAATCTTGGGTGGCCCCAAGGGCCATACGGCCATCGTCGCGGTCGCCAAGCTGGCTCAGACTAACGCGGTCCAGGCGGCCACCAGCGCTGGTAAGTCGGCTCCCGAAATCCAAAAGTTGGGCCGGCAGGCGGCCGGCAATGCGACGGATGAGGCGGTCGCCAAGGTGACTATCTGGCAGGAGATCGGCGGCTTGGTGGGGCGCTTCATCCTAGCGGTGCTCGCGGTCAAGATCGTGAGCCGGCGGGCGCTGCTGCGGGTCTTCCAGTTGCCGGCTTTGCTGTTCGTGCCGCTGCTGTTCTGGTGGATCTCCGGTTCGCTCGGGAACGCGGACAGCTTGGGCACGATCAAGATCGGCATCTTCATCGCCGGCCTGTTCACCGTGGCGCAGTTCAGCTTCTGGGGAAATTACATCCCGTTGGTCTTCCCGGTCCATCTGCGCGGCACCGGCGAGAGTTTTGCCGCCAACATCGGTGGCCGCGTCATCGGGACCGCCGCGGCGTGGCTGACCCTCACCTTCTCGCAGGCGACTCCGCCGAACCCGGTGAAGATCGCCGTCGTGGGGGCTGTGGTGGCAGGCCTTTACGCCCTGGCCGGGGCGTTGCTGACTCAGTGGTTGCCTGAACCTAAGCCTGAGGCCGGAGAACATTGAACGAATGGCCCGCTGCCGAGCTAGCACCGCCGCCAAGCCAGCCTGCGGTCGTCGGCGCCTTCGTCAGCGTGATCAGACCTTTCCGGTCGTCGGCGCTTCCTGAGGTTTCTCCGGCTCATGCACGGGCGCCGCGGCCGGTTTGGCTTCGGCAGGATGCGGCACCACGGCCCAGAACTGGCCGCGGGTCTCGCTCCAATTTTTCAAGATGGCCGCGGCCCGCGGAGAGTCCGTGGCTTCGAGGTGCGCGTAGATCAGCGTCTCCAAGTGCTTCGCCTGCGCCTCATCCGTGAGGCGTTCGAGGCCGACCATGCCGTTGTTGTAACGGCCGGGCAGCCGGTTCTCCGGGTCGAAGACAAATGCCCGGCCACCCGACATGCCGGCGCCGAAGTTGCGGCCGGTTTCGCCCAGCACGACGACGGTGCCGCCGGTCATGTATTCGCAGCCGTGTTCACCCATGCCCTCGACGACCGCGGTGCCGCCGGAGTTGCGGACGCAGAAGCGCTCGCCCGCACGACCCGCGGCGAACAGGCGTCCACCGGTCGCGCCGTAGAGGCAGGTGTTGCCGACGACTTGGTTGTCGGCCCACGCGAACGTGACGTCCTCGGGCGGGCGCACGATGATCTCGCCGCCGTTCATACCTTTACCGACGTAATCGTTGGCTTCACCGATGAGTTTTAGCCGCACCCCGGCGGCGAGGAACGTGCCGAAGCTTTGTCCGGCGGTGCCGCGCAACGTGACCTCAAGTAGCGAACCCTCGGGCAAACCGGCATCGCCGTAGACGTAACCGATGTGGCCGGAGACGCGGGTGCCGACGTTGCGGTGAACGTTCCGGATCTTGTAGTTCAACCGTGCGACGCCCTTGCCCTGCATCGCAACGCGGCCGTCGGCCATGATTCGGTCATCGAGCAGGCTGTCACCGAAACGTTCGTTGCGGTCCCGGGTGTGGATGCGGGCGGAAGCGCCGGTGGGATCCACCTGATAGAGCAGCTTGTCGAGGTTCAGCGTGGCGATCTTGGCGCGAACTTCTTCGGGGAAACTGGCGAGCGGTTTGCGCTGCAACAGGTCGGTGCGGCCGATGATTTCATCGAGCGTGCGGAATCCCAAATGAGCGAGGATTTCGCGGACCTCCTCGGCGACTCCGTTGAAGAAGGCGACGACGTGCTCGGGTTTGCCGCGGAACTTCAGCCGCAGCTCTTCCTTCTGCGTGGCGACGCCGACGGGGCAGGTATTGAGATGGCAGACGCGGAACATGGCGCAGCCCGCGGCGACGAGGGCGGCGGTGCCGAAGTTGAACTCCTCCGCGCCGAGCAGCGCGGCCAGCACGATGTCGCGACCGGTTTTCAGCCCGCCGTCGGTGCGGAGCACGATGCGGGAGCGGA
Organism: uncultured Verrucomicrobiota bacterium; assembly: GCA_903821635.1. Classification (GTDB taxonomy): domain Bacteria; phylum Verrucomicrobiota; class Verrucomicrobiia; order Limisphaerales; family UBA9464; genus CAIWAH01. The sequence goes on from CAIJLV010000132.1 coordinate 20,441, forward strand.
GATCGTTCAGCATTAGCGTCTGCTGCACTTCGGCGACCCCGAACTCGAATGGGCCGCCGGTGCTCTTGATGGAGCTGAGCGGCGAGGCGCCGGTGCCGCCGTCATGGCCGGAGATGAGCACGACGTCGGCGTAAGCCTTGGCCACGCCGGCGGCGACCGTGCCCACGCCAGCGCAGGCGACGAGTTTCACGCAGACCTTAGCGCGTGGGTTGACCTGCTTGAGGTCGAAGATGAGCTGCGCCAGATCTTCGATAGAATAGATGTCGTGGTGCGGCGGCGGCGAAATGAGCGGCACGCCGGGGACGCTGTAGCGGAGCTTGGCGATCAGCGGGCTGACTTTATGGCCCGGCAACTGGCCGCCTTCGCCGGGCTTCGCCCCTTGGGCCATCTTGATCTCAATCTCCTGTGCGCTTGCGAGGTAAGCTGGGGTGACGCCAAAGCGCCCGGAGGCGACTTGCTTGATCGCGGAGCATCGCTCGTTGTTGTAGCGCGCCGGGTCTTCGCCGCCTTCGCCGGAGTTGGATTTGCCCCCAATGCTGTTCATCGCGATGGCAAGGCATTCATGAGCTTCGGGCGAGAGGGCGCCGAGCGACATGCCGGCGGTGGTGAAGCGGCGGCGGATTTCGTCGATGGGTTCGACGTCGGCGAGGGCGACGGGGGCGCCGGTCGGTTTGAAGTCGAGTAGGTCGCGCGGGCTGACGGGGTCACGCCGGTTGACCGTCTCCATGTATTTGAGGAACTCCTCCCGTTGCCCCGATTTGATAAATCGGTGGAGGGCGCCCACGACGTGGGGGTTGTAGGCGTGGAATTCGCCGCGGCCGCCCTTGGCGACCCGGTAGTTTCCACCGACATCCAGCCCCGTAGTTTCGGGCGCTGCAAAGGCGAGTTGGTGGCGGCGCACGGCGTCGTGACCGATCTGCGGCAGCGTGATGCCGTCGACTTGGCTGGTGGTGCCAAAAAAGCAGCGTTCGATCACCTGCGGGCCGAGGCCAATGGCTTCGAACAGTTGGCCGCCGCGGTAGCTGGAGATGGTCGAGATGCCCATCTTGGCCATGATTTTGAGCAGCCCGTTTTCGATGGCTTTGCGGAAATTGGCGGTCGCAGATTCGAGCTGGAGAGCTCCGTAGGTTCCGCGCTCGACGGCATCGCGAATCGTGTCGAGGGCGACGTAGGGATTTACAGCGCTGGCCCCGAAGCCAATGAGGCAGGCGAAGTGATGCACGTCGCGGGTTTCGCCGGCTTCACAGACGAGCGAGACCTTGAGTCGTTTGCCGTCGCGGATCAGGTGATGATGAACCGCCCCGACGGCCAGGAGCATCGGCACGGGAATGTTTTGCGCGTCGGTCCCGCGGTCGGACAGGATCAGAATCTGGCAGCCGGCCGTGACGGCGTGGCTGGCTTGGGCGCAGATGGAGGTCAGCGCGGATTCGATGCCGTCGGCGACGTCGGCCGCAGCGAAGTGGCAGGTGATGGTTTCGGCAGGGAAACCGGGCATGGCCTTCAGCGCCGCCAATTCGTGCGCCAGCAAGATGGGCGAATCCATGCGAACTTGGCGGGCGTGCGCGGGCGATTCCTCGAACCACGAATGGCGGTGACCGAGCATCGTGCCCAGAGACATAACGATTTTCTCCCGGATCGAGTCGATCGGGGGATTGGTCACTTGGGCGAACTGTTGCTTGAAGTAATCGTAGAGCAGTCGGGGGCGCTTGGAGAGCACCGCAAACGGCGTGTCGTCGCCCATCGAGCCGACGGGTTCTGCGGCGTGCGTGGCCATCGGCTTGATCAGTTCCTCGACCTGTTCCTGATCCCAGCCGAACGCGATTTGTTGCGAGGTCAGTTCGAGCCGGTTGATCGGCGGCACGGGCACGGCGTCGGGCCGATGTGGGGTGAGTCGGACGAGATTTTGTTCGACCCACTCGGCATACGGTTGGCGCGAGGCCATCAGGCTCTTCACTTCGTCGTTGTCGAGGAAGACGCCGGTTTCCGTATCGATGGCGAGCATCTTGCCGGGCCCCAGCCGCCCCTTCTTGACGACCGATTTTTCGTCGCCGGCAACCACGCCGACTTCCGAGCCCATGACGATGAGTCCATCTTGGTAGATCTTGTAGCGGGCGGGCCGCAGCCCATTGCGGTCTAGGGTGGCCCCGATGTAACGGCCATCGGAAAAGGCGACGGCGGCCGGTCCGTCCCACGGCTCATTGAGACAGGCGTGGAACTGGTAGAACGCCCGCAACTGGGGATCCATGTCCGTCATGTTTTCCCACGCCTCGGGCGCAAGCATCATGATGGCATGGCGGATGTCGCGGCCGGAGAGTTGGAGGGCTTCAAGAGCGTTGTCCAAAGCGGCGGAGTCGGAACCGCCTGGCTGGATCAACGGCTTGAGGGTTTCGATTTCCTCGCCCCACACCTTTGATGTGAGTTCGCGTTCGCGAGCGCGGGTCCAGTTTTTGTTCCCCAGCAGCGTGTTGATCTCGCCGTTGTGGGCCAGCATTCGAAACGGATGGGCGAGCTTCCAGTTGGGGAAGGTGTTCGTCGAATAGCGTTGGTGGAAGATGGCGAGCGCGCTGATGAACAGCGGGTCCTTCAAGTCGGGATAGAATTTGGGCAGTTGCGGCGCGTTGAAGAGCCCCTTGTAAACGATCGTCCGGGACGACATCGACGGGATGTAGAAACCCTCGACATGCTCGGCGAGCGCGGCGCGTTCGGCGTGGTTCCGGACCAGGAAAAGCTTCCGCTCAAACTCGTCCTGCGACCAGCGCGGGTCTCGGCCCAACAGGCACTGGAGCATCTCTGGCATGGTGTTGCGCGCCTTTTCACCGAGGCACCGGGGGTTGGTCGGCACCGGCCGCCAAGCGAGGAAATAGACTCCATATTGTTCGCAGGCCTGTTCGACGAAGTGACGGCACTTGGCGACGAGAAAGCGATTCCCGGCCGGCAGAAATAGAAACCCGACGGCAAGCTCATCTGCCTGCACTGCCTTGAGTCCGAGTTTTTCCGCCTCGCGTTGAAAAAACGCCTTGGGCAACTGGGTGAGCACGCCGGCGCCGTCGCCGGTGGTGGCGTCGGCATCCAGGGCGCCGCGATGAGACAGGGAGTTGAGCGCTTCGAGGGCGAACTCCACGATGCGATGTTCCTTTTTGCCGCTGATGTTGGCGACGAAGCCGACGCCGCAGGCGTCGTGTTCGAACTCGGGACGGTAGAGCGACTCGGGAACGGACGGATACGAGGTCATGTGACGGCTTAAGAGCGTCTGCCGCAGGGACGGTCAGACCGGGGCGGATTTAGGGGCGAAATTTCCGGGTGCGTCACGGTAATTCCGGGGTGGAAAAGGAAAACGCCTCATCATTAACCGATGAGGCGTGCAGAATTGAAGGCTGTGGGCTGGGCGTCTCAGGGCAGCGAGGTGGCCCCCATTAGGAAACGGTCGCACTCACGGGCGGCGCCGCGGCCTTCGTTGAAGGCCCACACGACGAGGCTCTGGCCGCGGCGGCAATCACCGGCGGCGAACACCTTGGGAAGGCTCGTGGTGAACTTACCGTGCTCCGCTTTCACGTTGGAACGGGGATCCCGTTCCACGGCGAGCGATTCTAGCAACGGTTGTTCAGGCCCGAGGAAGCCCATCGCCAGCAGGACCAATTGGGCGGGCACGACGCGGTCGGTGCCGGGCACATCCACGGGGGTGAACTGGCCCTTCTCATTCTTTTCCCACCGGATTTCCACCAAATGGACGCCGGAAAGGTTGCCGTTTTCGTCGCTGAGGAACTTCTTTGCGGTGGTGAGATAAACCCGCGGATCCGTGCCAAACTTGGCCGCGGCTTCTTCCTGACCGTAGTCGAGTTTGTAAGTCTTGGGCCATTCGGGCCACGGATTGTCCTGGGCACGTTCCTGCGGTGGTTTGGGCAGGATTTCTACCTGAATTAGGCTCTTGCAGCCGTGGCGCATGGAGGTGCCCACGCAGTCGGTGCCAGTGTCGCCACCGCCAATGATGATGACGTCCTTACCGGCCGCGGTGATGACGGGTTCGTTCTTGTCGAGCACCGCCTTGGTGTTGCCGTGGAGGAACTCCATCGCGAAATGGACGCCTTTGAGACTCCGGCCTTCGATGGGCAAATCGCGCGGTTTGGTGGCGCCGGTGCAGAGCACGACGGCATCGAAGTCGTTGAGCAACTCCGCCGAGGTGAGGTCCTTGCCGATTTCGCAGTTGCAGCGAAACGCGATGCCTTCGCGCTCCATCTGTTTGAGGCGCCGGAGCACGACTTTTTGTTTGTCGAGCTTCATGTTGGGGATGCCATACATGAGCAGGCCACCCGGTCGGTCGGCGCGTTCGAACACGGTCACCCAGTGGCCGGCGCGGTTGAGTTGGGCGGCGGCTGAGAGGCCCGCGGGACCGGACCCGACCACGGCAACTTTCTTGCCGGTTCGTTTTTTGGGCGGCTGCGGTTTTACCCAGCCTTCCTTCCAGCCTTTGTCGATGATCGCGACTTCGATGTTCTTGATCGTGACGGGCGGAGCGTTGAGGCCCAGCACGCAAGAGCCTTCACAGGGCGCGGGGCACACGCGGCCGGTAAACTCGGGGAAGTTGTTGGTCTTGTGCAGCCGATCAAGCGCTTCCTTCCACAGTCCGCGGTAAACGAGGTCGTTCCATTCCGGGATCAGGTTGTTGATCGGACAGCCGCTGGCCATCCCGCTAATCAGCGAGCCATTGTGGCAAAAAGGCACCCCGCAGTCCATGCAGCGGGCACCTTGTTCGCGCAGTTTCGACTCGTCCATGTGCTCATGGAATTCGTTCCAGTCACGGATGCGTTTGACGGCGCTGCGGTCGAGCGGCAGTTCGCGCACGTATTCGAGGAATCCAGTGGGTTTACCCATTTCTCAGTATCGTTCGGGGTCCAAAATGTTGATTCAACCAGTCCGTTGCCTAGCCGCCGCCCACGCGGGAAGCGTCCTTCGAGTTGGCTTCAAACGCCGCGTTGAGGGCGTCGTCGCCGGTGAGGCCATCGGCCTTCGCCTTGTTGAGGGCGGCCAACACGCGTTTGTAATCTTTCGGCATCACCTTGATGAATTTCGGCAGAAACTGTTCCCAGTTCCGCAAAAGGGTGGCGGCACGGGTGCTCTTGGTATTGATGGCGTGGTTTTCGATCATCGACTTGAGTTCGATGACGTCGTCGGCTTCCAATTTTTCTAAACCGACCATCTGCGGGTTGCACTTCGAGGGGAAGTCACCCTTCTCGTCGAGGATGTAAGCCACGCCGCCGGACATGCCGGCCGCGAAGTTGCGCCCGGTGGGACCGAGCACGACCACTTTGCCGCCCGTCATGTATTCACATCCGTGGTCGCCGATCGCTTCGACGACGGCATTGACGCCGGAATTGCGGACGCCAAAGCGTTCTCCGGCCATGCCGCGGATGAACACCTCGCCGCGGGTCGCGCCGTAGAGCGCCACATTGCCGACGATCATGTTTTCTTCGGGCACAAACGTGCTGCCGGCCGGCGGATACAGGATGAGTTTGCCGCCGCTCAAGCCTTTGCCGAAGTAGTCGTTGGCGTCGCCTTCCAAGGTGAAGGACATGCCGGGGGGCATGAACGCGCCAAAACTCTGGCCGGCGCTCCCTTGGAAGGTGATCTGGATCGTGTCTTCGGGGAGTCCTTCGGCGCCATGCCGGCGGGTCAGTTCGCTGCCGGTAATGGTCCCGACGACGCGGTTGACGTTGCGAATCGGCAGGGTGGCCCGAACTTTTTCCCCGCGTTCCAAGGCCGGTAGGCACAGGTCCATCAACTTCGTCAGGTCGAGGGACTTGTCGATGCCGTGGTCCTGAGTCATCTGGCAGAAGCGACCGACTTCAGGGCCGGCTTCTGGTTGGTAGAGGATCTTGCTGAAGTCCACGCCTTTGGCCTTCCAATGCTCAATGGCTTGGCGCGGTTCAAGTCGGTCGGTGCGGCCGACCATTTCGTTGAGGGTGCGGAAGCCAAGTTGGGCCATGAGTTCCCGAACTTCCTGCGCGATGAACGTCATGAAGTTGATCACGTGGGCTGGGTCACCGGTGAAACGCTTGCGCAGTTCCGGGTCCTGGGTGGCGACGCCCACTGGACAGGTGTTGAGGTGGCAGACACGCATCATGATGCAGCCGAGGGAAACCAACGGTGCGGTCGCAAAGCCGAATTCTTCGGCCCCAAGCAACGCTGCGATCACCACGTCGCGGCCCGTCTTTAACTGACCGTCCGTTTCGACCACGATTCGGGAGCGGAGGTTGTTGAGCACCAGCGTCTGATGGGTTTCGGCCAAGCCGAGTTCCCACGGGATGCCCGCGTGTTTGATCGAGGTCTGCGGCGAGGCTCCGGTGCCGCCGTCGTATCCGGAAATCAAGACAACATCGGCGTGCGCTTTGGCCACGCCGGCGGCGATGGTGCCGACCCCGACTTCGGATACGAGCTTCACGCTGATGCGGGCGTGAATGTTCGAGTTCTTGAGGTCGTGGATGAGTTCCGCCAGATCCTCGATGGAATAGATGTCGTGGTGCGGCGGCGGAGAAATCAGACCGACTCCCGGGGTGGAGTGTCGGGTTTTCGCGACCCAAGGATAAACCTTGGTGCCGGGCAACTGGCCGCCCTCACCGGGTTTCGCACCCTGCGCCATCTTGATCTGCAGTTCTTTGGCGCTGACCAAATACTGACTGGTCACCCCGAAGCGTCCGGAAGCGACCTGATTGATCGCTGAATTCTTGGAATCGCCGTTCGGGAGCGGCACGTAGCGCTCGGGATCTTCACCGCCTTCGCCGGTGTTGGATTTGCCGCCGATACGGTTCATCGCAATGGCCAAGGATTCGTGCGCTTCCTTCGAGATGGAGCCGTAGCTCATCGCGCCGGTTTTGAAGCGTTTCACGATGGCTTCGACCGATTCCACTTCCTCAATCGGGATGGGGGTGGCGGCTTTGAAGTCGAGTAGGCCGCGGAGGGTCGCCCAATTCTTAAACTGCTCGTTCACCGACTTGGAGTAGTCTTGGAACGACTTGTAGTCGGCGTTGCGGACTGCTTTTTGCAGCTTGTGAACGGTGTCCGGGTTGAAGAGGTGATATTCCCCGTCCCGCCGCCATTGGTAACGTCCGCCCGCATCCAGGGTTTGGCCGGCGGATCGGCGATCTGGGAAGGCGCTCCGGTGGCGGATTTCAGTCTCCTTGGCGATCTCTTCCAAGCCGACGCCTTCGACCCGGGTGGGCGTCCAGGTGAAGTAGCGATCAATCACCGCTTCGTTGACGCCGATGGCTTCAAAGATCTGTGCACCGCGATACGATTGGATCGTGGAGATCCCCATTTTGGAGGCGACCTTGATGACTCCTTTGACCGCCGCTTTGACGAAGTTCTTGCAGGCGGTCTTGTGGTCGATGTTGACCAAGAGACCCTGCCGGATCATGTCGTCGATTGATTCGAAGGCGAGGTAAGGATTGATCGCACCGCAGCCGTAACCGATGAGGAGCGAGAAGTGGTGAACTTCCCGCGGTTCGCCGGATTCCAGCACCAGTCCGACGCGGGTGCGGGAGCCTTCCCGGATCAAGTGATGGTGTAGGCCGGAGACCGCCAGCAGGGCGGGTAGGGCGGCGTTTTTCGCATTCACACCGCGGTCGGACAGGATGATGATGTTAATCCCGGCTTCGATCGCTTTGGTGGCCGCTTTGAAGAGGTCTTTCAGCGCCTTCTCCATGGCCTTCGCGCCCTTGTCCACCTTGTAAATGATCGGCAAGGTGATGGACTTGTAGCCCGATTGGTCGAGGTGCTTGAGCTTGGCAAATTCCTCGTTGGTCAGGATCGGTGACTTGAGTTCAATCAAGTGACAGCTTTCCGGCACCGGACTGAGCAGGTTTTTCTCGGAACCGATGGTGGTTAACGCGCTGGTGACGATTTCTTCGCGGATGCAGTCGATCGGCGGGTTGGTGACCTGCGCGAAGAGTTGCTGGAAGTAGTTGTAGAGCAGTTGCGGTTTGTTCGAAAGCACGGCCAACGGCGTGTCGGTGCCCATTGAGCCAATCGCTTCCACGCCGTCGCGGGCCATCGGAACCATCAGCACGCGCAGATCTTCAAAGGTGTAACCAAACGCTTGCTGCCGCTGGAGCACCGTGTCGTGTCGGGGCTCGGGGAGATGCTCTGGATCGGGCAGGGAGGACAACTCGATCAAGTGCTGGTTCAGCCACTGACGGTAGGGCTGTTCACTGGCGATCTGATCCTTGATTTCGGTGTCGTCCACGATCCGGCCGAGTTCCGTATCGATGTAGAACATCCGGCCAGGTTGTAGGCGGCCCTTTTGGGCGATGTTTTCTGGGGCGATGTCCAACACGCCGACTTCGGATGCCATGATGACTTGGTCATCCTTGGTGACATAGTAGCGGGATGGGCGCAGGCCGTTGCGGTCCAAGGATGCTCCGATGCGCACCCCGTCGGTAAAGGCGACGCAGGCCGGACCGTCCCACGGTTCCATCAGGCAGGAATGATATTCGTAGAACGCCTTTTTCTCGTCGCTCATGGATTCATGATTCGCCCACGGTTCGGGGATCATCATCATCATGGCGTGCGGCAGGGAACGTCCGGCCAGCACGAGCAGTTCGAGCACGTTGTCGAACATGGCGGAATCGCTGCCGTCCGGGTCTACGATGGGCAGGATCTTCTGAATGTCTTCGCCGAAGGCGTCCGACTCGAACAATGCCTCGCGGGCGTGCATCCAATTGATGTTACCGCGGAGGGTGTTGATTTCGCCATTGTGGGCGATGTAGCGATAGGGATGAGACCGGGCCCAGCTGGGGAAGGTGTTGGTGCTGAACCGGGAATGGATCAACGCCAGCGCCGTTTTCATGGCCGGGTTCTTGAGGTCCGGGAAATACTTGTCCACCTGCTCGGTTAGCAGCATGCCTTTGAAAACCAGTGTCCGGCTGGAAAGGCTGCACACATACCAATATCCGGCGCCATCTTTGGTGGAGCAGCGGATCTCGTTGTAGGACCGCTTGCGGATCACGTAGAGCTTCCGCTCGAACGCCAGATCGTCAGCCAAGTCAGCGCTCCGGCCGATGAACACTTGACGAACATGCGGTTCAGACGATTTGGCAGTGGCTCCGAGCGAACTGTTGTCGGTGGGCACGGTGCGCCAGCCGAGGAAGTCCTGCCCTTCCGAATTAATGATTTTTTCGAACGCCTGTTCCAGCTTTCGCCGCTGCCGGGGATCGGGCGGCAAGTAGATCATACCGACGCCATATTGGCCGGCTGGCGGCAACTTGACGCCCACCTTTTGGGTCGCTTCCAGGAGAAACTCGTGGGGAATCTGAATGAGAATGCCGGCGCCATCGCCCGTATTGGCTTCGCAGCCGCAGGCACCTCGATGGTCGAGGTTGCGCAAAATTTGTAGGCCTTGCTCGACGAGGGCGTGCGATTTGACGCCTTTGATGTTGGCGACAAAGCCGACCCCACAGGCGTCGTGCTCGAAATCAGGCCGATACAGCGAGTTCGGAACGGACGGATACGAATTCATGTCTCAAATTTATCAACTGCTGGGCGTCGACGCCCGCTTGCAACCCGGAAAGCGTAGGGTTTGCGTTTCCCACAACGCAAAGGGTTTTTGGCTTCGCATTTCGTTGATTTAAATGGGGCAGGGTGGCGACCGAGGCCAACTGGGCCCCCGCCGCCCGGCGGACACTAAGCGGGCGCCGGTTTGGCTCGCACACTGGGGGGGGAGCAGATCCGCCCATCCGGCCGAGATTCGCCCGAGTATCCCCGCCGCCGGTTACTTTGGGCTGCAAAGGTAAGACCCAGCTCTGGAAGGTGGCCGAAGAGTTGAGCCGGCGTTCCCGAACCCTTGGAGTTGGCACCGGGCAAAGTAGACCCCGGCGGCATGGCCGCGCAGAGGCCAGCGCGGCAAAGTGGGACGATGATCGCTGGCCCAAACACTCACCCGACACGCCCAAGGCTTCGGACCGAGGTTGGGTTGCAGTTTCAGCCCAGCGTATTCGCTCCCGGAATCGCCCCGTGCTGGCGGCAGGCTTGGATTCCAGCTCGATCCCGCTTTCTCAGAGGGTTGCCTTGACCCGGTCAAGGCCGGTTCAGCGGCAACCTCAAGCGGCCACGCCGGCGTTGACAGGGCGCCGCTGCCGCTCAGTTTGAGCTTCCGTGTCGAATCCGTCGTTTCAATTTCCCGCTACCCGCGCCGCCGCGAGCGCGCAGCTTCGCGAATTTCTGCCTCGCATCCCTGAATATGCGCAGTCGCGCAATCGGGTCGCCCCCGGTCATGCGGGGGTGTCTCGGCTCTCCCCAGCCCTCGCCAGTCGCCTCCTGACCGAGGACGAGATTATCGCCGAAACCCTGGCCAAGTTCCCGGCTGCCCAGGCAGAAAAATGGCTTCAGGAGATTTTTTGGCGCCGTTATTGGAAGGGCTGGCTGGAGCAGCACCCCAAGGTCTGGAGTCTATATCAAGATCGCGTGGTTTGGTTGCGGGCCGAGGAAAAGCCGGCCGTGTTGCAGCGGGCTGAGGCCGTCGCCGCGGGCCGCAGCGGGGTCGCGTTGATGGACCGCTTTGCCCGCGAATTGGTCGAAACCGGCTACCTGCACAATCACGCCCGCATGTGGTGGGCGAGCTTTTGGGTTCACGTCGAACATCTGCCGTGGGAACTGGGGGCGGATTTCTTTTCCCGCCACTTGCTCGACGCCGATGCGGCCAGCAATACGCTTTCTTGGCGTTGGGTCGCGGGCATTCAGACGCGCGGCAAACCCTACCTCGTCCGCCGCACCAATCTTGACCGCTACTGCGCGCCGGAATTGTTGGCGGATACGACCGGCTTGGAACGCTTGGCTGACGACGTGGTGACCTCGTTCTTCCCGCCGGCTCCGAAAGTGCCCAAGGCGGTGCTTGCGGAAGTCGAGGACGAGGACGAGGACGAAACCGACGAAGAGGAAGGGGAGGAAACCTCGCCGCCGGCAGTGAAGTCCGTCGGTGCCCAAGCAAAAGCTGCGCTGCCGGAAAAAGTGCTGACGTGGGCCGAACGGGAAACGGAGGCGTTGACCGCCCAACGTTTCGCCAGTCATCCGTCGAAGCCCCCGGAAATCACCGGTCGTCTGGGACTTTGGATTCACGAGGAGGATGTGACTCCGGAGTTGAGCAATCTCGGAATTCTTAAGCCAGTTTCGTGCGCCGCTTTTGCGGTTACAGCCCCCGGTCGGGAGCCCGCGCCTTTGGCGGCCGGTTATCGCGAGGCGTTGCTGGCGGATGCGGTGGCGCGTGCCGAAGCGCATTTTGGCGTGCCAGCGGCGATTCGCCCGGCAACGAGTTGGGCTCAGGGCCTACTTGAATGGGCGCGGAGCGAGCGGTTGGTCACCCTCTGTGCCCTAGCGCCCAACGTCGGTCCGCTGGCGGCGCAATTGCCGGCGATCCGGGCTGTGCTCCGCGAGGCGGGCATCGAGTTGCTGTTGTTCCGCCGCTACACCGACTTCGAATTGTGGCCGCATGCGACCAGCGGTTATTTCAAGTTTTGGGAAGCGGCTCAGCTTTGGCTGCGTGCTAAACAGAAGCGGGGAGAATTACCGCCGTCGCCCGGGAAGGTTTAGCGACGGCGCGCTGGGTTGAAGGCGGGCAAAGCAGGCGTCCCGGCGCTTGCGGTGTGCTGTGCTGGCGCCGGCCTGCTTGAATCGCGGTAGTGAAGTTCCACCTGACAGGCGGCAGGGGTGGGCTAGAAATCTCCCCGCATGGGAAAAATTATCGGAATCATTTTCGCTGGCTTGTTGGGTCTGCTGCTCCTGGTCGGCGTCGGCGGTTGCAATGCTTACAACGGGCTCGTGGGTTCACGGCAGGCCGTGGACAAGTCGTGGGCGCAGGTTGAAACCGTTTACCAGCGGCGGGCCGATTTGATTCCCAATCTCGTCAGCACCGTCTCAGGTTCGGCGAATTTCGAGCGACAAGTGCTCCGGGAAGTCACCGAGGCGCGGGCTTCCGTCGGGCAGGTCAAGCTCAACCCGGGCAGTGCGCCGGACTCGGCCGACCAACTCAAGCAGTTCCAAGCAGCGCAAGGTTCCCTGAGTTCCGCCCTGTCCCGACTGCTGGTCGTGGCGGAACGGTATCCGGACCTCAAGGCCAGTCAGGGGTTTCGCGATTTGCAGGTGCAGTTGGAGGGCACTGAAAATCGGATCTCGGTTGAACGCCAGCGGTTTAACGAGGCGGTGCAGCGCTACAACACCGGGGTGCAGACCTTTCCCCGTGTTCTGATTGCGAGATTGTTCAACTTCCAAGCCAAACCCTACTTCACGGCCGAGGCCGGCAGCGAAAAGGCGCCCAAGGTGAACTTCGATTTCAACGCGCCGGCCAAGTAGGTTTGTGATGAATTTACTGTGCCGAATTCTGTTCACGGGCGGGTTGGTGGGCATGCTGCTCGGCAGCGGTTTTGCGCAGACGCTTCCGCCCGCGCCGGCCCAACACGTCGCGGACCGCGCGGGCATTTTGTCCGCCCGCACCGTCGCTGAACTCAACACGCAACTGGCCGCGTTTGAGCAGCAATCTTCATCGCAAGTCGTGGTGTGGACGGAACGAACGCGACCGGCCAACGAGGTCTTGGAAGATTACGTCAACCGCGTGTTTCAAGCTTGGAAGATCGGTCAACGCGGCAAGGATAACGGGGTTTTGTTGGCGGTCTTCACTCAGGATCGCGCACTGCGGATCGAGGTCGGTTACGGCTTGGAAGGTGCACTCCCAGATGCCCTCGCGGGGCGCATCATTGCGAACGAAATCACGCCCCGGTTTAAGCAGGGCGACTTTGAGGGCGGAATCCGCGCCGGGGTGAAGGCGATTCTCGCGGCGACCCAAGGAGAATACCAACCGAGTTCCCGGCGGTCCGGCCGGCGGACCTTGGACCTGACCCCGGACCGGGCCACGCTGCCGTTGGCGGTGCTGGGTGGTTTATTGGGAATCGCCGGCGGGGCTTGGAGTGCCCGCCGCGAAGGCGGGGTTGGAATTGTGGGGCGGAGCCTGATGGGCGGGGTGATCGGCGGCCTTGGCCACCCAATCGCCTATGCGCTGGGCCGAAACCTGGGCGTTTTGGGGGGCTTGATCGCCTTTTTGGTGCTTTGGAGCCTCATACTTTCCCGGCGCCGGGGACGCTATTACGACGGGAGCGGCGGGCACACGGGTTGGAGCGGTTGGTCGGGTGGTGGTTCTTCGAGTGGCTGGAGTGGTGGCGGCGGTGGTTTTAGCGGTGGCGGTGGCAGTTCGGGCGGCGGCGGTGCCAGTGGAAGTTGGTAACCATGAAGACGAAATCGTTTCAGCAGCAAATCGACGACGGGCAACTGTGTGTCGCCATTCGCGAAGCCGAACAGAATACCTCGGGCGAAATTCGGGTATTCATCAGCCGGTTTCCGACAACTGATCCGCTGGCCGATGCCCGACGCGAGTTTGACCGGTTGGGGATGAAGCGGACGCCGTTACGCAACGCGGTCCTGCTGTATTTTGCGCCCGAGTCACAACAGTTTGCCATCATCGGCGATGAAAATATCCACTTCCGCTGCGGGGAAGCGTTTTGGAAAGCCGTGGCTGGCGAAATGGAAGCTGAACTGAAGCACGGGCGGATCACTGCCGCGATCTTGGCCGGAATCCAGCGTGCGGGCCTAGAATTGGCCCGCCATTTCCCCCGGCAGGCGGGCGACCGCGATGATCTGCCGAACACCGTGGAGCGGAACTGAGTCGGCGGCCTAGCGTGCCCGATTGATACGCACCCGTATTAAATCGGTTGCCAGTGCCGAGGCTGCCCGCCATCTTCCAACCGAATTTAACCTCCGGCTTCGCATGAAATCCTCCTTTGTCTGCTCCGCCGTTTCCGCGGCAGTTTTGTTGGCTCTGTCTCTGCGAGCCGAGGTTTCTGGTTGGCTTGAGTGGCGGGGACCGACGCAAGACTCGATCTCCACGGAGAAGGGGTTGCCGACCCAAGTGGACGCCAAGGCGCCGCTGTGGACCGCTGATCTGCCCGGCCAAAGCACGCCGGTAATCGCCGACGGACGGCTCTTCATCAACGGCATTATCGGCGCCGGTGAATCCCTGCGCGAAGCGATTGCCTGCTACGACGCCGAGACCGGCAAGCTGCTGTGGGAAGATCGGGAAAACGACTTCCTCAGCGACATCATCTACCGGCGGTATTCGACCTCCGCCCCAGCGGTTGATCGGGAAACCGGCAACGTGTATGTGCAGGGCACTCAGGGGGTGTTCAAGGCCTTTAACCGCGACGGCAAACTGCTCTGGAAGCACTCCCTGATGGAGGAATTTGGCCGGATGACGTTCCCGAACGGACGCACGGCGTCGCCCTTCATCGATGCGGAACTGGTGTTCACCCGGTGCATTACTGCGGCGTGGGGCGCCTACGGGCCTCCGGGAGACCGCTTCTACGCGTTCGACAAGCAGACCGGTGAACTGGTCTGGCAAAGCTCCCCGGTGGATCGCCCCCAAGACCCTTCCTTTTCCCAGCCGCAGCTCGATTGGTGGGGCGGCCGTCGGGTGCTGTTTTCGGCCGGCGGCGACAGTTCGATCTTCTCCATGGATGTCCGCACCGGCCAGCCACTTTGGCGCTTCTCGTTTGCCAAGGCGGGGGCCAAGGGGGGGGTCAATGCCGCGGTCGTGCGCCGCGGCGATACTCTGATCGCCGTGCATGAGTCCGAAAACCTCGACTCGTCGGAAATCGGCCGGCTTGCGGCGTTTCGGATTCCTTCCCCGGCGGAGGTCAAACCGACCAACACGGCCAGCGCCCAAGTCTTCGTCACCAAATCGCTCGAGCTCTGGCGGCAACCGGCCGTGGGTTCCCTCGCCAGTTCGCCCGTCGTGATTGGCGACGTGATCTATGAAGTCACCGGCACGGGCGACTTAGCCGCAGTCGATCTCAAAACCGGCAAGGTCCATTGGAAGAAGAAGCTCGGCATCGAACAGCGCCAGAGCACTCCGTTCTACGCCGACGGGTATCTTTACGTGGCCATGTATACGGCCGCTGACACCGTCGAAGCCGCCGCCCAAGGAGCGGGCGATTCGGGCGGAAACGGAGAATTGTTCGTGCTGAAGCCCTCCGCGGCCGGTTGCGAGGAGGTCAGCAAAACTCGTCTTGAGGGACGCTGCTTCGGCTCGCCGATTGGCTACAACGGCAAGCTCTACCTACAGACGGACAAGCGTCTTTATTGCTTCGGCAAGCCGGGGCAAAATCCGGGTTTGGCCCAGCATCCCGCGCCGACCGCTTGGCCGAAACCCGGACCGGCCGCCGCGCTCCAAGCAATTCCCTTTGAAGTCATGCTCACTCCGGGAGCGGTTCGTCCGCTGCGAATTCGACTGGTGGATGCCGTCGGTTTGGTGGTGGCGGACAACGTTGATCCGAAGCAGGTCAAATGGGAGACCTTCATCCCGCCGACGGCGTTGGTGAAATCGAAACTGAACGGCAGTTTTGATGCTGAGGGGCGGCTCGTCGCCGACCCGGTCCAGACGCCTAGCGCTGGGGTGTTCAAGGGCACCTTTACAACCGCCGAGGGCAAGCCGGTGGTGGGTTTTGTCAAGGGACGCATCCTGACCGGAATGCCCGTGGCGATGGATTTCGAAGCGGTTGAACTTTCCAACACGACGACCAACACCGTCGAGCCGCCCACCGCGTTTGGGTATCCGCCGCTGCCGTGGAATGCCTGCCGCTTCAAGTTCGAGGTCCGCAACCAGGAGATGGACGGCAAACCCAACAAGGCGCTGGTCAAAACGATCGACAACAAGTTGCTCCAACGCGGGCTCGTCTTCTTCGGTCCGGACACCTTGAGCAACTACACGATCCAAGCGGACGTGCTCAGTGAGGGCAATCGCCGCAAGATGTCCGAGGTGGGACTCGTCAATCAGCGTTACGCGGTGATCCTGAAGGGGAACTCTCAGCAAATTGAGGTGAACTCGAACTTGGAGCGTTTCCGCAGCAGCGCGCCGTTTAAGTGGCTGGCGAACACTTGGTATTCCCTTAAAGTTCGGGTCGATCTTCAGGCCGACGGCTCCGGCATCATCCGGGCCAAGGCTTGGAAACGGGGTGACCCCGAGCCGACGGAATGGTCGATCGAGGCGGTCGACAAGTTGGCCCACACAAATGGTTCCCCAGGCTTCTTTGGATTTTCGCCCCAAGATCAGCGGGTCGCCCTCGACAACCTTCGCGTGACCCCCAACTGAGCCTGTTCTTTTCAATTCAAAGCCGACCAAGACATTGCCATGAAGACGCTTCCTCTCCTGACTGCAGCCCTCGTTAGCGCTGGATTTTTGGCCCGAGCCGAAGACTGGCCCCAGTGGGGTGGCAACGATCCCGGGCGCAACATGTATTCGTCCGCCAAGGGGCTGCCGGATCGCTTTGAGCCCGGTAAATTGAAGACCGGCACCGAAGAGATCGACCTCGCTACGACCAAAAACGTGAAGTGGGTCGCCAAGCTTGGTTCCCAGAGTTACGCCAATCCAGTCGTCGCCGGGGGCAAAGTTTACGTCGGTTCCAACAACGAGTCGCCCCGCGACAAGAAGCATGTTGGCGACCGCAGCGTGCTTTATGCCTTTGCCGAGCAGACCGGTAAATTCATCTGGCAACTCGTCGTGCCCAAGCTGAAGTCCGGCAAAGTCAACGATTGGGAAAATCTTGGTCTGCTCGCGGCCCCGCTGGTTCAGGGTAATCGGCTGTGGGTGGTCACCAGCCGTTGCGAGGTGCTCTGCCTCGACACCGAGGGCATGGCCAACGGCAACGATGGTCCCTATCAGGATGAAGCCAAATACGCTGCGCTCGACACCGGCAAACCGCCGGTCGAACCCGGCCCCCAAGACGCGGACATTATTTGGCGCTACGACATGATGGAGGAGCTCGGTGTGTTCCCCCACAACGCCTCGAATTGCTCCGTGATCATGGTGGACGGAAAACTCTTCGTTTGCACTTCCAACGGCCAAGACTGGACCCATGTCAACGTGCCTTCGCCGAATTCGCCGAGCTTCATCGCGCTGAATCCCGCGACCGGTGAACTGCTCGGCGAAGACAATGCGAGCATCGGCTCACGGATCTATCACGGGCAGTGGACTTCGCCCTCCGCTGGCAAAGTGGACGGCCAGTGGCAGGTCTACATGGGCGGCGGCGACGGCGTCGTTTACGCGCTGAGCACCACGCCGGAGAAGGGCGATGGCCAAACCCGAACCAAGGTTTTCCCTACCGAACCCGACGCTTCGGATGAAGCGGACGTAAACTACCTGAAAAAGGTCTGGTGGGTCGACTGCGTGCCGCCCGAATACAAGGTGAAGGATGGCAAGCCGATCAAATATCCGGCCGCCGAGGGCCCAAGCGAAATCAACGCCACCCCCGTATTCTACGACCAGAAGGTTTACATCGCAGTCGGCCAAGACCCCGAGCATGGCGAAGGCGTGGGGAACTTGGTCTGCATTGACCCGGCGGGTAAAAAGGGCGACCTGACGAAATCCGGGGTCGTGTGGAGCTACAAGGGCGCCAAACGTTCCATTTCCACGGTCAGCATCGATCCGACCAACGGCCTGCTGTTTCTCGGCGACTTCTCCGGCTACGTCCATTGTCTCGACGCCAAGACCGGCAAGTTAAACTGGGTTTATGACATGAAGGCGCACATGTGGGGCTCCACCTTCGTCGCCGACGGCAAGGTCTATGTCGGCGATGAGGACGGTGACTTCGTGGTGCTCGCCTCCAAGGGGGGCGACAAAGCCACGGTGCTCAGCGAAACCAACCTCGGGGCGCCGGTCTATGGCACTCCAATCGTGGCCAACGGCACCATGTATGTCATGAGCCAGACTCACCTCTTCGCCATCGGCGCCGACGCGAAACCGGTCGCCACCGACGCCGGCACCGGCGTGCAAATTAAAAACTAAGCCGCCCGCCCGAGCGTCGCAGTATGCATCAGTTGACCTTGGGATGGGACTTTGAGCACTGCCGCCCCGTGATTTGGGTCGACCGTGAGTTTGATTTCCCAACCGGGGAAGCCCTGTGGCTTGACGTTCCGCTCAGCGACCCGGGGTTGGCGATCGTTGGCGGCCTGCTCGCGGTGCTCAGTGTCTGGGCGCTCCGGCGCTTGGCTCAGCCACCCCGACGTCATCGGGATGCCGCCGTTGCCGAAACCGCAATTCATACCACTTTCAGTAAACTTTCTTAGACTCCCATGCCTATTCCCACCGTTGCCCCCGAAGCCGTTCAAAAGGCGAAGGACGAACTCAACGCCCACTTGCTGAAAATCATCCAGTGGCATTTCAGTCCCGAGACAGGAAGCCCATTCTGGCTCGATTGGGCCGCTAAGAACTGGGATCCGCGCCAAGAAATCCGGGGCTTTGAGGACTTGCTCAAGTTCCCGCACTTTCAGGACGAGACGCTGCGCGATCTGCAACCCGAGGTCTGGGTGCCCGCCCAGCTCAAGGGCAAACCCTTCAACATCTTCGAGACCGGCGGCACCACCGGTATGCCCAAACAGCGGATCGGTTGGAACGACTACAAGGTCGATTACTCCGAGTTCAGCGACAAAATCTCCGACGCGCATTTTCCGCGCGGCGGCGCTTGGCTGATGATGGGCCCCACCGGTCCCCGCCGACTGCGGCTCGCCATTGAGCACTTGGCCAACGTTCGGGGCAGCTCCTGCTACTTCATTGATCTCGACCCGCGCTTCGTGAAGAAGTTGTTGTCGAACAAGCAGTATGACGTGGCCAAACAATACATGACTCACGTCGTGGATCAGGCCGTGACGATCCTGAAGCACCGTCAGGTGTCCGGGCTCTTCACGACGCCCAAGCTGCTCGAAGCCTTGGCGGAAAAGGTCAACCTTTGGGACGCCGGTATCCGGGGCGTTTTCTGTGGCGGCACGTCCATGAAGCCTCAGGAAGTGCGATTCCTCGTGGAGGAACTCCTCGAAGGCCGCATCGGCTTCTACCCCACCTACGGCAATACCCTCATGGGGCTCGCCGCCAGTGTGCCGCTGCAACCCGAAGATCAGTTCAGCGTCACCTACTACGCACCGCAGCCGCGGGCCGTGTTGCGCGTCGTGCAACCCAATGCGACGTCAGAAGTGGTCAACTATGGCGAGTTCGGTCGGGTCGAACTCACGACCTTGACTCAGGAGTTTTTCATGCCGCGCTTTTTGGAGCGCGACGAAGCCATCCGCCGCGCCCCGCGTCCGCCTTACGCTTGGGACGGGGTGGGCGATGTCCGTCCGTTCGGCGCGATGGAGAAGAACATCGTCGAAGGCGTTTACTGAAACCGCCAGGATGGGGCAGGGGGCTGGCAGTCGCTGAACCCTGCCCCCCAAATCCCCCTCCGGCCGCCTGCCGGAGCATTCTTGAACCGCGACACTTTGCTCCGCCGCCTGACCGCTGGTTCTCCCCGTGAATTTGCGCCCGCAATGCGCTGCGCATTGACGGATTCTGGCGCGACTTCCAAGCTCCGCTGACTTCCGCACTATGAGCAAAGCCCCCGCTGCGAATATCGAATCGCATCTCAAGGAAAACCGTGTCTTCAAGCCGGCCAAAGAGTTCTCCGCCAAGGCCCACATCAAGAGCCTGGCGCACTACAAGAAGCTCTGGACTGAGTCGGTGAAGCAGCCCGAGAAATTCTGGAAAAAACAGGCCGAAGCGGAGCTCATCTGGCAGAAGCCGTTCACCAAGGTGCTCCAGTGGAAGGAGCCGTTTGCGAAATGGTTTACGGGCGGCAAGCTGAATGTCTCAGCCAACTGCCTCGACCGCTGGCTCGATTCTGCCACCGCCAACAAGGCCGCCCTGATCTGGGAAGGCGAACCGGCGACCGATGGGAAGCCCGGCGAAGAGCGTGTGCTCACTTACAAGCAGTTGCACCGCGAAGTCTGCCGGTTTGCCAATGTGCTCAAGCGCAACGGCATCTCCAAGGGCGACCGCGTCATCATCTATCTGCCCATGGTGCCAGAAGCGGCGATCGCCATGCTCGCCTGCACCCGGATTGGCGCTGTCCACAGCGTCGTCTTCGGCGGCTTCAGCGCGCAATCCGTCGCTGACCGCATTCAGGATTGTGGTGCCAAGATGGTCATCACGTCGGATGGCGGGTATCGCCGCGGCGCTGTGGTGCCGCTGAAGAAGAACGTGGACGAGGCGCTCAAACTGCATGACGCCGCCGGCCAATCGCTGACCCAGACAATCGAAAAAGTCATCGTGCTGCGGCGCTGTGCGAACGAAGTTCACATGGCCGAACACCGCGACGTGTGGTGGCACCGCGAGTTGGATTACGTCAGCGACGTCTGCCCGGCGGAGAAGCTGGATTCCGAAGCCCCCCTGTTCATCCTCTACACCTCCGGTTCGACCGGCAAACCCAAGGGCATTCTCCACTCGACCGCCGGGTATCTGCTGGGCACGAAGTTGACGTCCAAATACGTCTTCGATCTGCGCGCAGAGGATGTCTACTGGTGCACCGCCGACGTCGGTTGGGTGACCGGGCACAGCTATATAGTTTACGGGCCGCTCGCCAATGGTGCGACCGCGCTGATGTATGAAGGCGCGCCCAACTGGCCGGAGCCGGATCGCTTTTGGCGCATCATCCAGAAGTATGGCGTGACCATTCTTTACACCGCCCCGACCGCCATCCGCGCCTTCATGAAATGGGGCGACGAATGGCCGAAGAAGCACGACCTGTCCTCCCTGCGGCTGTTGGGCAGCGTCGGCGAACCGATCAATCCTGAGGCCTGGATGTGGTATCACAACGTCATTGGCGGCGGCCGTTGCCCGATCGTAGACACTTGGTGGCAGACAGAAACCGGCAGCATCATGATCACGCCGCTGCCCGGCGCCACCCCAACCAAACCCGGCACCGCAACGCTCCCGTTCTTTGGGATTTTGCCCGAAGTGGTCGATGACCAAGGCAAGCCGGTCCCCAAGAACACCGGGGGCAAACTCGTCGTGCGCCAGCCTTGGCCTTCCATGCTGCGCGGTATCTGGGGCGATAACGAACGCTACAAACAAACGTATTGGACTGAGGTGAAGGGCAGCTATTTCACCGGCGACGGCTGCCGGCAGGACAAGGATGGCTATTTCTGGATTGTAGGGCGCATTGATGACGTGCTGAACGTGGCCGGACACCGCATCGGCACCGCCGAAGTGGAAAGCGCTCTCGTCAGTCATCCGAGCGTGGCCGAAGCCGCCGTGGTGGGCCGACCGGACGAACTCAAGGGCCAAGCGCTCGTCTGCTTCGTTACGCTGAAGACGGGCGTGAAGGCGACGCCGGAGCTGAAGAACGAACTGCGCAACCACATCGGCAAGGAAATCGGTCCGGTCGCCAAGCCGGACGAAGTGCGCTTTGCGGAAGCCCTCCCCAAGACGCGTTCGGGCAAGATCATGCGCCGGCTCCTGAAGCAGATTGCCAGCGGTATGGAAATCAAAGGCGACACCACCACGCTCGAAGACATCAGCGTCATCGCCAAGCTCGCCAGCGGAGAAGAGTAAAGCGGTTGCCTTTGTTGCTGGGGCGCAGCTCAACCCTGCGCCCCAGTTTTGCTGTCCAAGCAACCACGCCGCCGCGGCCCAGCCAGCCCGGCGGC
>CAIJLV010000133.1 GCA_903821635.1 uncultured Verrucomicrobiota bacterium
AGCGTGAAATGGTGGGGACACCCTTCGCCGGAAATCGGCACCCCACGCGACTTCGCCTCCCGCAACAATCGCACGCTCCCCGCGCTGCTCAGATGTTGGCAATGGATCGGCGTGCCGGTCTGCTCCGCGAGCAGGATATTCCGCGCTACGATCATCTCTTCTCCGGCGGCCGGCCAACCGCGCAGGCCCAACATCATGTAATAGTGGCCCTCATGCATGACGCCGTCGGTCACCAACCCGTAATCCTGACAATGATCCATCACCGGCAGGCTGAACATTCGGGCGTATTCACACA
This sequence comes from uncultured Verrucomicrobiota bacterium, assembly GCA_903821635.1. Lineage (GTDB taxonomy): Bacteria > Verrucomicrobiota > Verrucomicrobiia > Limisphaerales > UBA9464 > CAIWAH01. The sequence continues at coordinate 296 of CAIJLV010000133.1, forward strand.
CCCGGCGCATCAGTTCGTTGTTCTGGATGCATTTACCATCGTCCGTCAGCGCCACCACCCCGGCCTTCGCCAGCGAACCAATCGGGGCCAGCTCTTCGCCGGCGATCCCTTTGGTAAGCGCCCCGGTCACCTCGACCCGGACGCAGGCCTGCTTCGCCTTCTCTTGGATCAGCGCCACCGTGCCGGCGTTGTCGATCGCCGGCGCCGTATTGGGCATACAAACCACGGTGGTGAAGCCGCCGCGCGCGGCGCAATTCGCCCCGGTCAGGATGTCTTCCTTCTTGGTTTGGCCCGGCTCCCGGAAATGGACATGTAGGTCGATCAAGCCGGGACAAACCACCTTGCCCGTCACGTCAATTCGCTCCGCCTCCGGAAACGCCGCCCCCGCCCCCAAGCCCAAGGCCGCGACCTTACCGTCTTGCACGACCACGTCGGCCACGGCATCGAAGCCCGAAGCCGGATCAATCACCCGTCCGCCCGTCAAAACCAGCGCGTTCATATGTTGGCGACGCTAGGGACACGCCCCGGCTCTGCGCAAGCCGGGAGGGCTAGGGCGGGCTAGGCCAACCCCGCGACCGTTTTTAGGCGGCGCCCCCGGTTCCGGTTCCGGAGTCCCGGCACCGCCCGTTGACCGCTGGTGGCGGCTTCCCTCACCCTCCGTCCACTAATGGTCATCGCCCCCTCACTGCTCGCCGCTGATTTTGGCCGCTTCGCCCACGAGGCGATTCGGGCCGAGCGTTCCGGAGCCGAGTGGCTGCATCTGGACATCATGGATGGCCAGTTCGTGCCCAATATTTCCTTCGGCCCGGAAGTCGTCCGCGCCGTCCGCCCCCACTTCAAACGCTTCCTCGACGTCCACCTGATGTGCGGCAAGCCGGAGATTCTCTTCGACGGGTTTGTGAAAGCTGGGGCCGACGGCCTGACCGTCCACGTGGAACTTGGGGCCCAAGTCACGCCCCTGCTCTGGAAAATTCGTTCACTCGGCAAAAAAGTCGGACTCGCCCTGAATCCACCCACCCGCGTGAACGAAATTCGGCCGTATCTCGAACAGGTCGACCTCATCCTCGTGATGACCGTGAATCCCGGCTTTGGCGGCCAACCTTTCATTGAGGAATGCGTGCCCAAAATTCAGCAGGTCGCCGCGTGGCGAAAGGAGCTCGGGCTGAACTTCCGCATCGAGGTAGACGGCGGCATCAACCTCCAAACTGCTTGCGAATGCGCCCGCGCCGGCGCGGACACCTTCGTTTCCGGCACCGCCCTGTTCCGCCAGCACAGCCTCACTCAGGCGGTGACCAAGATGCGCCGGCTGACGACGGAGGCAGCGAGGGAGTTGGTGTAGCTCGATTCGTGGGCAGCAGAAATGAGCAGGCAAAACAAACTGCGAATCCTCCTAACGGCGGTGACGTTGCTGGGACTCATCGGAGTTTCGGCTCGGTTGGTTTGGCCCCGGATTGAAGTTTGGGCCGCGAGCTACCACCAAAAAAAGGTCACCCGCGCTCTCCAAACGTGGGCCGACGCATATTCCATCGATACCAATAAGGCATCAGCCATCGAAGCGGCGGAAATGATGGCTTACATTGAGCGTTTCTATGTGCCCGGGGTGGGCTATCGCGGCACACCCGAAAGCGAAAGTGAGCTGGCAGCCCAACGCGAAGCCAGTATCAGGGGGATCGCGGAAGCGTTGCGTAGCTACACGAAATTGGAGCACGGCACCCACGTGGAACTTTGGCATGAATGGGCCCATTCAGAGCAGGGACTGACGAACGGCATCCCCAAATGAATCCCTTAGCGCCGGCGCCATTTTCATGATTCCCGCCACGCTGGCCATGCTGCTGTTCGCGTTCTCGTCCGTCGCGGCGAAGCGCTCGGTCAACCTACTGGGTTCGTCCACCGCCAGCCTCCTCCGCATCGTGCTCGCAGCGGGCCTCCTCGCCGTTTACGCGCACGGCTGGGGCGCCGGTCTGCGCGGACCTTCACTGGGCTGGTTCGTCGTCAGCGGCTTCATCGGCTTCGGCATCTGCGATACAGCCATTTTCCTCGCCTTACCGCGACTCGGGGCCCAGCTCACCAGCCTGCTGGTGCATTGCCTCGGCGCCCCCATCGCCGCGCTCACGGAATGGCTCTGGCTCGACACCCAACTTGGTGCCGCCGAACTTACTGCGGGCACCTTGATTTTGACCGGCGTCGCCATGGCTTTGTTCCCCGGCCGGAAATCCGCGACAACGGCTAAACCTTCGCCCGGCAGTTTGGCCTTACTTCTGGGCGTGATCGCCGCGGCCGGCCAAGCGGGGGGCGCTGTGCTGAGTCGGCACGGACAGTTGCTGGCGCACGCAGCCGGCCAATCCATCGACGGATTGTCGGTGGCCTACCAGCGCATTCTGGCCGGCGTGGCCTTTACCTTCCTGTGGTGGCTCTGGCAGCGCGGTTCCGGCATGGCCAAGCCGCCCGACGGGACCGCACCCAATTTTCGCCGTGCTTGGCCCTGGGTCATCCTGAACGCCCTTTCCGGGCCGTCGCTCGGGGTCGCGTGTTATCAGTGGGCGCTGCTGGAACGCCCCACGGGCATCGTCGTGGCCATTGCCGCGCTCACCCCGCTGGCCGTGGTGCCGCTCGCTTGGTGGCTCGACGGAGAACGCCCCACGGTTCGTTCCCTGTCTGGTGGTGTGCTCGCCGTGCTCGGAGCCGTCGGCTTGGGCTTAAGTCGGTAGGCGAACTCCGCTCCCATTGGGGCCCGCCGTGCCCGCCGGTGCGGTCCGCAACTGGACGTCATCGTTCACCCTCGCGGCGAAAGGTTTCCAGCCAAACAAAAAGGGCGGCCAGTCGGCCGCCCCCAATTCGGCGACTCGAACGCCACCGCTCCATTCCTGCGTTACTTCGCCGAAGCGGATTTCAGCCCCAGATCTAGGCTGACCGCTTCTTTGGTGCTGCGGGCATAAACGCGCCCACCGGCAACCACCGGCGTCGTCCAGCACTTGCCGGACAGCACTTGGGCCCGGGCCACTTCTTCATATTTGTCCGGGGTCGCCTTGATCAGGACGAGTTGGCCGGCATCGCCCAGCGCGAGCACATGCCCGTCCACCAGCACGACGTGGCCAGGGCCAAAACCAGACTTCTCCCACTTCACTTTACCCGTCGCGACTTCGACGCACTTCACGGGGCCGCTGCCGTATTCCTTAAATTGAAACATGCCGTAAAGGTGCCCGTTGTGGAGCACCGGCGTGGACCAGTGATTCGCCAGCGGCTTGTCGCCCGCGAGTCGGTAAATTTCCGTGGCCGTGAATTTGCCGTCCGCCCGGACCAGCTTCACCGCTCCGGCCCCGACCCCGTAGCCGGCCGAACAATAAACGATGTCCCCGGCGACCACCGGCGAAGCCGCGGTAGAAATGCGGAACGGAAACGCGTAACGCCACAGCTCCCGACCGCTGCTGGGCTCGACCGCCAGCAGGCCGGATTTCACAAAAAAGATGACCTGCCGCTGACCGTGAATCGTCGCGGCCGTCGGCGTCGCGTGGGTCATGGTCTCGTCGAACGCCTTCCACGCGACCCGCCCGTCGGTCTTGTTAAAGGCGAGTAACGACTCTCCGGCTCCGCCCCCCGCCACCAACACCAAGTCGCCTTCCACGAGGGGTGAAGCCGCGTTCTGCCACTGGATGTTTCGGCCGGCAAACTCCTTGAGCAGATCGTGCCGCCAGAGCTCTTCACCCGACTGAGCCGCGAGGCAAACCAACGCCAGCTTCCCGGTCGTCACATAGACCCGACCGCCGTCCACCGTCGGGCTGGAGCGCGGACCGTCACCGCCCTTGTTGTCGCCCGTGCCTGCGTCCCCACCGCCGTCAAACTTGGCCGCGCCCAACGCCTTCAACCACACTTCCTTGCCGGTATCGGCGTGGCGCGCGACGACGACTTCTTGGCTCACGCCCTCCACGTCCCGCTGTTCAATGGTGAAGGCCTGACCGCCGCTCACGGCAAACGAGCTGAACCCGCGTTCACTCGGCACCCGCCAGATGGCTTTCGGACCACTGTCCGGCCACCGCTTCGAGATTTTCTCCGGCGACGAACCATCGCCAAGGGGGCCACGGATAAAGGGCCAGTCACTCGCCAGGGCGGCGGAGGCAAAGGCTACGGTCAGCGTGAGCGAAGCAAAGATGCGGGGATTCATGACGCCGGCGAACGTCGACGAAACCATTTTCCGGTCAACCGGTTTCTGGGTCGCACGCCGGGCAAACCGGCCCAATTTCCAGGGCCCAAGCGTCCTAGCAGCCCGGCAGCCCCGAGGCTCGCGCCCCGCCCCCACGGGTGGCTGTCTCCATGAATGGCTGGCCAAGCCGCGCCGGTTTCGTTTTGCATCCCTCCACCCGCTGGATTTGACGCCATTTACTTGTGTCCATGATTCCCTCCGAACTCCTGATCTTGCAGAACGAGCAACAGGTCGGCCCGTTCCCCGCCGCCGCCGTTCAAGAAATGCTCAAGGCGGGCTCCCTCTCGCCTCAAGATTTGGCTTGGGGCGAGGGGCTGGCCGAATGGGTTACCCTCGAATCACTGTTCCCGCTCCCCGTCACCGCGCCCGCACCGACGGTCGGACTTCCGCTCTCCAGTGACGGTCCCCGCTCCTTCGGCAGCTTCGTGGCGGATGCCTTCAGCTACCCCTTCCGCGGTGACGGCCTGATCATCCTGAGCACGGGCACGCTGTTCTTCTCCGTGATCGAGTGGGTGCCCAAGATCGGACTGCTGGGCTCGGCGTTTTCGATCTGCGCCTGGGGCTACTTGCTGTTGATGCTCCAGTCGGTGATCCACGGCACCGCCCAGGGCGAGGAAACTCTGCCGCGGTGGCCGGCGTTCAACGGCAAGGGCGAACTGGTCGAGAAATGGTTCCAGTGGCTGATCGTCGTGGGGTTCTGCTTCGGCCCGGGAATTCTAGCCGAAATCTGGCTGCCCCGCACTGCCGACGACGAAACGCCGCTGCTCGCGTGGGGCCTCTACTTCGGGGGCGCCGGCTATTTCCCAATGGCCATGCTGGGCGTGGCCATGTTCGACAGTTTGGCCGCGCTCAACCCGCTGCTGATCGTTCGCGCCATCTGGGCCACGCCGAGCCACTACCTGCTCACCTTGATGGTTTTCGCCGGTCTGGCGGCGGTTAAATTCTTTACCGGTCAACTGAGCGACACCATTCCCTACGCAGGCGCTCTGATCGACCAGTTTGACGCCCTTTGGTCCGCCGTCTTTCTCGCCCGCGTGCTCGGCGGGCTCTACTACGTGAATCGCCACCGCTTGGGCTGGTTTTGAGACCACCCCTGAGCCGTCAAGCCGACTCCAACACCACGTTGGTGTAGAGCCGCTGTTCGCCGGTGCGGATCAAGCCGATCGCCTTTGGCACGCGCGCTTTCAAGGCAAGGTGCGGTTCGTAGTGCAGCGGGGCACCGCGGAAGGCGCGGGTAAATTCTGCCTGCACCGCCGGTGGGTTGTGCTGTTGGAATTCTTCAGCCATCCAGGCGGCGCCGCATTTCCAATTCACCAGCACCGCGTCCAACACCTGCGGCACCGTGGGCACGCCATATACCAGCGCGAGGTCCACGGTTTCGAGGCTCGGCCACCAGGGAAACATGGAGTCGGCGATCACCAGTGTGTTGGTGTGGCGAAGCCGCGCGAGCAACGCGAGCAATTGCGGGTGGAGAATGCCAGACTGAAGCATGAGCCCAACGAAGCGGTCCGGCCGCCAACCCGTCAAGCGCGGGCCACCCACGCCCACGGGTTTAGGCACGCCCAGTCCGGGAACCGGTCAACCGCGGTGAACAAGCTGGTCGGCTAGGAAGTGGCCCGCCCGCAGCGCGCCTTCCTGAAATGACAGACACGGGCGCTTGGCCCGGATGCATGGATACCCAACGCGGAGCCGGAGTGAGCGCCGCGAAACCGCTTTCGGAGGTCAAAGCCTTCGCTCCCAGCCAAGCGTCCGGCTTGCGCCTCGGCTCAAGTTTGCGTCCGGGCGTCAGTGGCGGTGAGTGACTCGCAGGTAACAATTCGAATTCCGGAGAAACTCGAAGTCAGTGGGCACGACCTCGAAGTGGAGGTGGGCTAACGAGGCGTCTCCCACCAACTGGGCTAGGTAGTCCGAGCGCCGGGCCTCGAATGATACGAGTGGATAGAGCCTCGCTTCGCCCCGGGTCACGCGCATGAGTTCGAGCACCGCCCGCCGATGAAACTCGTAGTTCAACTGCTCCTCGTAGGCGAACAGCAGGTAAGAAACGAGCGTCAGGTCAAAGGCCCTATCGGCAAACGGCAATTCGGGTAACCGGCCAGCGACGTAACGTGATGGATGCGCGGGGAAGTCGCTCAAAAAAACCTCGAGGGCAGCCTCTCGAAACGCCCGCATCCTGGCCGGCGTCTGATAAAAGTCCCAACGATACGTCGGTCGGTCGCGAATGCCATGCACCACCCAGTCGAGGTCCACTTCGCAACGCGGCCGGATTACGTCCGGCGTCAGTTCATAAATCGGATCGCACGCGGTGACGTTCAGCCCCACCGCGTGGGCCTCGGCACAAAATGAACTGACCCCGGACGCGACATCGAGCACCGCCCGGCCGCGCCACGCCGCCAACTCGAGGGCAAAGTAACGCCGGTATTCCTCCAGCGTCCGGCCCAGCAGCACCACCCGATCCAGCACCAGTCCCTGCTTCATGTCGGCGGCACAGTGGCGACGCCAAGCAAACTCGACCAGCCTTGGCGAAACACCCGTCGGCTCACCCCACCTTTGACGAACGCACCCAAATCCTCATCGTCTGCCCCATGTCCTCGGAGTCCGAAAACACCCTCCCCGAACCCGCCCGCCCCGCGGTTCGCTGGTGGCCCGCCGGCTTGATCCTCGGGCTATTCGTCCTCGCGGTGCTCAGCGTGCGACTCGACGATAACCGGCCCTTTCAGCAGCGAAATTTGGCCACGCTCACCATCGCCCTCAGCACCGCCGGGCTGCTGCTCTTGTGGTGGCTCCTGCTCTCCCGCACCCGCTGGCGATTGCGTCTGGGTGGCTTCGCGGCCGTGCTCGCGCTCGCCGGTGGTTTCCAAGCGGGCTGGCACTTCACCGGCATGAGCGGCGATTTAGTGCCGATCTTTGAGCCGCGCTGGAATCAACGAGCCAACCCGACCGCCCCGCCTCCGACACCGGGCCCTGCGGGGCCCACCCCGGTCGCGGTTCGCCCCGATTTCCCCCAGTTTCTCGGCCCTGACCGCACTGGAATTCTACCTGCCGCCGGCTTGGCAACCCACTGGGCGACCACGCCACCAATCGTGGTGTGGCGGCGCCCCGTCGGCACCGGTTGGAGCGGCTTCGCGATTGTCGGCCAGCGGGCGCTCACTCAGGAGCAAGTGGGGGAACAGGAACTCGTCACCTGCTACGCGTTGAGCTCCGGCGAACTGCTCTGGCGGCATGCTTATCCGGCCCGTTACGTCAGTCCGATCGCCGGCGACGGTCCTCGGGCGACGCCCACAGTGGTCAGCAACCGGGTGTTCACCCTCGGCTCACTGGGCCAATTGCACTGCGTGGAATTGGCGACGGGCAAACCGCTTTGGTCTCGTTCCCTCACCAACGACGCCGGCAGCACCGTGCCGGAATGGGGGTTCAGCGGTTCTCCCTTGGTCACCGACGGCTTGGTTCTCGTTAGCGCCGGCGGCAAGGCGGGCAAGTCGTTGCTCGCCTATCGGGCGAACTCGGGCGAACTCGTCTGGGCCGGTGGCGACGATTCCGCGGGTTACGGTTCGCCACTGCTGCTGACCTTGGCCGGGCAAAGCCAAGTCGTGCTCTTCAACCGAAACAGCGTCGTGGGCCATGATCCGGCCACTGGCCGACAGCTCTGGCGGCAGCCGTGGGGCGTGGGCTATCCGCTGGTCGCCATGCCCATGCAGGTGGCACCCGCCCAGTTTTTGGTCAGTGCAGGTTATAATGCGGGGGCCGAACTGTTTGCAGTGCAACGCGAGACCGACGGCGCCTTCTCGGTCGCCTCGCAGTGGAAGTCGAAGCGGCTGAAGGCAAAGTTTGCGAATCCGTATGTGCGCGCCGGGTTCGCCTACGGTCTGGACGACGGGATTTTGGCCTGCCTCGACCTGAAGGACGGCACCCAGCGCTGGAAGGAAGGCCGGCACGGGCATGGCCAAGGCCTGCTGGTCGGCGACGCCTTCCTGCTGCTCGCGGAAAACGGCGAATTGCTGCTCCTGCAACCGACGCCCGAGGGCCCGAATGAACGGGGCCGGTTCCGCGTGTTCACCGACAAGACGTGGAATCCTCTCGCGCTCAGTGGCGACCTGTTGCTGGCGCGCAATGACCGGGAAGCGGCGTTGGTCCGCTTGCCGCTGACACCTTGAGCCGGCCGCACTCTGCCCGCCCGCCGGATCATTTCCAGCGCACGTCCTTCATGAAGCGCAGCAAGTCGGCGAGCTCCAAGCGGGTGAGCTGTTCGTCGAGGCCACCGGGCATGACGCTGATCGTGCCCGGCTGAGTCTCTGCCACGGCGGTGCGCCGCAGATGTTGCTCCGCGCCGGGACCGGTGACCACGACGAGTTCATCCGCCGTTTCGCGCTTCACCAAACCGTTGAGCTGCTCGCCGTCCTGCAACGTGATGAGCGTGGGTTCGTAACTACGCACAAAGCTGGCGCTCGGATACACGATGGCTTCCAGCAAGTCGCGCACGGTGCGGGCCTTGCCGATTTCAGTCAGCGAAGGCCCCACGTTGCCGCCGAGATAACCGATCTGGTGACAGGCCGAACACGCGGCTTTGGAGCCATTGAACACCGCTTGGCCCCGCCGCGGATCGGTGTCCAGTTTCATCAGCTCAGTCAGAAGCGAATCTAGGTGCGCCGCCTGTTTGGCGGCGTCGACATTGAGCGTGGCCAGAAAAGACTCCGCGGCGGTCTGGACAGCCGCGGGGAATTTTGCGAACTGCGGCCGAAGTTGGGTCGGGGGTAGCGCTTGGGCACTCTTGGCTTCGCGCAACGCGGCCACGACTTTCAGCCCGAGTGTTTCGTCGCCCCCGCCGGCAAAAGCGCCAAGCAGGCGATTAAGTTCCAACGGCCCGGCGGACTTCAATTCGGCCACCAGCTCGTTCAATTGGGCGGGCTCCAACCTCGCCCGCCCCAGCACTCCGGCGGCGGTCGAGCGCGTGGTCGGGGATTGCTCTGGCTGTAGCTGACGGCGAGCAAACGCCACGTCGGTGGCGCTCAACCCCAATCCCCCGGGCAGGGCGGCGAGCGCTTCGAGACGGAGGTTCGCAGGCTGCGCTTCAGTGCGACCAAACGCCAACAGGGCCGCTTGAATCGCGGGTTCGGCATTCAGGCTCCGCGCCGCGCGCACAGCCGAGGCCCGCAACGCCGGTTGCGTGAGGGCGGTCAGCGTGGCGGTCTTCCACGCCGCAGGCGCCTGTTTAAGTCCCGCCTGAGCCACCGCGCCGAGGGCGGCTTGGCGCGTGGAATCGGCAAAGCCGGGTTCGGTCACCGCGTCGGCCAGTAAGGTTTGTCCCGCAGCGGCACGGGTCAGCATGTGGAGTTGGGCTTCCAAAGCCGCCACGAGGCCGGAATTTCCCGTGGTCAGTTGCTGGCGGAACCAGCCGGCCAGTTCCCCGCCCCATTCCGGATGCCGACCCAGAATCCAGTGGGCGGCGGCGCGCAGGCGTTCGTCCGGGGCGCCGAGGAAACGCACCACGTCCGCCGACACCAGTTTCCCCCCGTCCATCTGGTCCAAGGCAATCAGGGCCGCGCGCTGGGCGGCCGGTTCGCGGTGACTGAGACCGAGCCGGGTGCCGGCGGGATCGGCCAGTTCAATGAGGGCGAAGATGATCGAATGCTCCAGCACGGCGTCGGCCGCGTTCGGGGAGAACAATTCACCCCGGGGCGGATTGAGCAGTCGGGTCGCTAGGTCGCCGGTGGCGAGGCGACCGAAAGCCTCCACGGCCGCCCGAAGCACCGGTGGGTGGCGCCCGGCCAAAGCGCCCGTCACCGCGTCGAGGAGGTCGCGATTTCGGAGCGTGGCCGTCGCCTTCAAGGCGGTCTGCGCCACGCTGGAATCGGCGTCGGACAGGGCGGGACGCAGCGCGCGGAGGCCCGCCGGGTCGTTGATCTGCGTCAGGGCCCAAACCGTGTTGCGGCGCAGTTCAGGGGAGATCGCCTGAAGCTGAGCCACCAGCACCGGCACGGCTTGGGGACCAAAACTCACCAGCGTGCGCTGAGCGCGCTGGCGGACGGCGGGCCGTGGGTCAGCCAAGCGGGCGGCCACCTGAGTCATTGCCCCGACACTCCAATCCACTTTGAGCCCGAGCGGGTCTTCCAGCCGGGGTGCCGCGGTTTTGCGCACGCGATATAGCGCGCCGAAAACGTCGGGTTTGACCAATTGGGAACTGGGACAACACAGCTTATACCAGCCGCCGGTATCGACGACGAGCAGGCTGCCGTCGGCGTCTTCCAGCACGTCGGTCGGATGAAAATCAACGTCGTCGCAGACCAGAAAATCGCTATCCGTGGACGCAAACGTGGCCCCGGCCGGCCGCAACACATGGCGGGTGACCTTGTGCAGGTTGAAGGTCGTGGCAAAGAGATTGTCCCGGTAGTCCGGGCCGAAGACGTCGCTTTCGTAACGCATCAGGCCGCATTCCGCCGCCGGCCCCGCTTGGAAAAACGGCTGCATCAGGTCTGGGCCGGTGCGCTTCACCCGACCGTCTTCGAGCACATCGTTCACCTTACCAAAGACGCCCCCGTAGACGGCGTGGGCCAGACCGTCCCGGAACCCGGGCTGACTGAAGTCGATGAAGGTGCTGGAAAAGATCACTTCACCTTCGGGGGTAAAAGCCACTTCCACGGGATTGTCCATGCCCCCGGACATAACGACATCGAGCCCCGTGCCGTCGGGCCGCATGCGGTAGATGTGGGCCGCCCGGTCTTTGAGGATGCGCCCGTTGGCCAAGGGGTGGGTTTGCTCCTCAAAGGCGCCCTTGGTCCAATAGATAAACCCATCCGGCCCGAGGTGGGGGCCATGAATGTCATTGGCACAGCCGGTCAACGAGCCCCCCTTGAACCATTCCTCCCGACGGTCGGCCACGCCATCGCCATCCGTGTCGGCAAAGCGCCAAATGCTCGGCGGGCCCGCGACGTAAACCCAGCCGTCATGCCAAAGACAACCTTGGGGAAACATCACCTTATCCGCAAACACCCGTGACCGGTCAAAAACGCCGTCGCCGTTGGTGTCTTCAAGCCGCAGCACCCGAGCCCCGGGATGTTTCAACTGCTCGGCCGGCGCCTCGTTGGAGCCGTCGGACTCGGTGACGTAAAGGCGGCCTTGGTCATCGAAGCTCGCGCTGACCGGGCGGGCGGTGAGTTGAGTGGTGGTGACGCGCTCGACGGTGAACCCGTCCGGCACGGTGAACTTGCGGCCTTCGAGGACGAAGTCAGCGGCGAACACCGACTGGACCGCCAAGGCGGCCAGAATCACTGCACGGGGAAGTCTCACGGCCCCGATTAAACCGTGAAGGGGCGCGCGGAGCGCAAAGGAAAAAGCATGCCCCGTGCGGGTCCGGCGCCCGGGGCGGCGCACTACTTGGTGATGCCGCGTTCGCTGGCGCGGACGAACTCCACCAAGTGTTTCACTTCCGGCAACAGCGGGGCTTCTTCCTCGATCTTGGCCAACGCATTCGAGGTCGCGAGCCCATCGCGGAAGAGGAGCTTAAATGCCGCCAGCAACGCCCGCACCACTTCGGGACCCAAGCCGTTGCGCTCAAGACCAACTTTATTGATGAACCGGGTCTCCGCCGGATTTCCGTCGCACATCATGAACGGCGGAATGTCCTGCACGACTTTCGAACTGGAGCCCACCATGGCGAACCGGCCGATCCGACAAAACTGAACCACCCCCACCAACCCCCCGATGATGGCGTGGTCATCCACGGTCACATGGCCGGCCAACATCGCCGCGTTGGACATGATGACATGGTTCCCGACTTGGACATCGTGCGCCAAGTGGCAGTAGGCGAGGAAGTTGTTATCCGAGCCCGCCCGGGTGACGCCGCCTTCCGCGGTCGCACTGTGCACCGTCACATATTCCCGGAAGACGTTGCGGTCCCCGATTTCTACGCGCGTCAGGCCGCCCTTCCATTTCAAATCCTGCGTTTTCAGGCCCAAGCAGGCGAAGGGAAATACTTCGTTGGCGGCGCCCAGCGTGGTGTGACCATCAATGACCACGTGCGCGTGAAGTCGGCAACCGGGACCCAAACGAACGTGGCCACCGATGAGACAATAGGGCCCGATCTCGCAGCCGTCGCCGATCTCGGCCCCGGGTTGGATCACCGCAGTGGAATGAATCTGGGAGGCCATGATCAGCGGTCCATGAGCATGAAGGTGACGGCTGCTTCGCTGACGACTTCGCCGTCCACAACGCACTGGCCGTTGGCTTTGCCGATCTTGCCGCGCATCTTGGTAAGCGTGACGTCGATAAACAGCACGTCGCCCGGCCGCACTGGCTTGCGCCACTTGACCGCTTCGGCCGACATAAAGTAGGCGATCTTGCCGGTGTTTTCGAGGATTCGGAGCATCAGGATGCCCGCCACTTGGGCCATCGCCTCCAGTTGCAGCACTCCGGGCATGATCGGATGTCCGGGGAAGTGCCCCGCAAAGAACGGTTCGCCCATGGTCACATTCTTCTGCCCGACAATCCGGTTGCCCTCAATCAGGGTGATCTTGTCGACCATCAGAAAAGGCGGCCGGTGGGGTAGCACCTCCATCACTTGCATGATGTCGAGCACCGGGGTCCCCGGGATGAGTGCAGGCGTGGTGGTTTCGGTTTTGGACACGGAGCGGGCTTCAGGTTTTAGGGGATGGGATTCAGGTTTAGCCGGGGCTTTTTCGGCCGGGGGAGCCGGCGGCGGGCCAAAGGTCTGGGCCTGCTCCAGTGGCTTGCGCATCTGCGCGAGAATGGCCTTCGCCAGTTCAGTGTTCGCGAAGTGGCTGGGTTTCACCGCGATTACATGGCCGTGAAAGGGCCGACCTACCAGCGCCAAGTCGCCCAAAATATCGAGCATCTTGTGCCGGACAAATTCCTCCGGGTAGCGCAGCGGCTCATTGGTCAGGACCGCGTCGTCGCGGATGACGATGGCGTTTTCCAAACTGCCGCCCTTGATGAGTCCGTTGCGGAACAGGAACTCGATTTCTTCGTAAAAACAGAACGTGCGGGCGTGGCTCAGCTCCTTTTCCCAACTCTCCGGGGTGATTTCGACCGAGAAAAACTGGGTGAACCGCCCCCCTTTGTCGGCGCTGGTGCAGGTGATCTTGAAACCGGGGTGGGGAAACACGGCCATCTGGGTTTCGCCGTGGGTGAACTCGATGGGCGTCGTCACCTTGAACGGTTCGACCGCCTCCGCCTGGGCCACCACGCCCGCCTCACGGACCATGCGGGCAAATTCGCGGGCGCTGCCATCCGCGATGGGCGGTTCGTTGGCGTCCAATTCCACGACCGCATTGGTCACCCCAGCGCCAGCCAAAGCGGCGAGCACATGCTCGACGGTGTGGAGTTTCACCGGGCCCTTGGCGAGGCTCGTAGAGCGCTGAGTATCGCCGACCAAATCGGCACTGGCCTCCAGCTCCGGCTTGCCTTCGAGATCAACCCGGCGAAAGCGAAGGCCCGTTCCAGGGGCCGCCGGAAGGAACGTCATGCTCACCCGATTGCCCGAGTGAAGACCGATTCCGGCGAAGGAAGCTGACTGCTTCAGCGTTTGCTGCGGCTGTGACACCCGCCTTTTGTAACGAATTGGTGAACCCCGGGGCAACGGTGGCGTTTGGTGACGGCAAAAAATCAGTCCTCCACCGCATGGACGCCAAAGGTGGGTTCGGGCGCAAAACCCTGACCCGGCAAAAGTCCGGACAACCGGCAAGCAAAACGAACCCGATGCGCCGGTTCATCAAATCGGGCATTGGGGTTGGTTCTGCTTGACGTCAAACCGCAGCTTCAGCCCGCTCGTCCGTGGCGATCCGGATAGCCTCCGCAACGCGAGAAATGACAATTTTGCCGGCACCGCGCTTACCGGTTTCGGCGGACTTCAGCATGGCGTCCACCACAGGCTGCATCGGCTCAGTGCAGAGTGGGGAAATCGGAGCGCAACCCGCCAACCGGCTTGCCCCGAAGGAATTTACCTCATCAAACCACTCACGATCACCGCCATGAACTGAATCAGCGGCCGACTCCAAGCGCCTTGGTTCTAGGCCCGAAAATGGCCGTCAAGGAGCCCCTGACAGTAACGATTTGGCCAGTGGTTGGGGTGGTCTCAGGCGCTGACCAAGCGCCGATGCGCGGCGAAGGCGGGGCGCAACGAGCGGCTGACTTCGTCTTGGATCGCCTGAAGCTCAGCGTAAATGGCCACCGCCTTCGGATTCGGCGTCGCCGTCTCCGAGGAATTCAGTTTTACAAACCGGTCCGTCAGTTCGGCGATGCCCACCGACTCGCCTTGAGAATGACGCCACGCCCAGAGCGCCTGCAAAGCCGCACCATAAGCCGCGCCTTCGGCGACCTTCAGCGTGACAACTTCCGCGTTGAAGACGTCCGCCATGATCTGGCGCCAGAGACGGGACTTCGCCCCACCGCCGGTAGCCCGGACCTGCGTGGCCTTAACCCCGAGTTCGGCGAGCCGGCGCAAACCGTAATTCATCCCCAACGTCACCCCTTCCATCGTGGACCGGGCGAAATGAGCGGCGGAAAAAGCCTTGGGCCGCACGCCGAAGAAGACGCCCGTTCCGTCCGGCACGTTGGGCGTGCGTTCACCTTCCAGATACGGCACCAACACCAAACCGTCGGAACCGGCGGGCGCTTGGGCCGCCGTCTTTTCAAAATTCGCGTGATCGATTCCAAAATCGTGCCGCAGCATCTCCGTCGCGACGGTGACGTTCATCGTGCACAGGAGCGGCAGCCAGCGGTTGGTGGAATCGCAAAACGCCGCCAACTCGCCGCGCGGGTCGATCACCGGTTTTTCCGCGCACGCGTAAATGGTGCCGCTGGTGCCAAAGCTCGCCGTCACGACGCCTGCCCGGGTGTTTCCCGTGCCAATGGCGCCCATCATGTTGTCCCCGCCGCCCGCACTGACGACCACGCCCGCATTGAGTCCCAGCTTTTGAGCCGTGGCCGCCGTAAGTCGCCCAGCCGGGCGGTCACTGGGGGAAACCGCGGGCAGTTTGCCCAGCAGATCCGCATCAATGGCTCGAACTGCCGCCTCGCACCAGCGGCGCTGGCGCACATCCAGCAGGGCCGTGCCGGAAGCGTCGCCAAATTCCATCGTGCGTTCGCCGGTCAGCCAATAATTGAGGTAGTCGTGCGGCAGCAAAACGGTCGCGAGGCGGGCGAAGTTTTCGGGCTCATTTTTCTTCAGCCACAGAATCTTGCTGGCGGTGAAGCCGGGCAGCACCGCGTTACCGAGGGCCTTGAGCGTGGCTTTGGGGCCGCCCAGAGCCGCGGTGATTTCCGCGCACTCCGCCGCCGTCGAGGTGTCACACCACAACTTGGCCGGCCGGATGACTTGGCCCGCCGCGTCCAGCGGAACAAAGCCATGCTGTTGCCCGCTGACCCCCAGGGCCACCACTTCGCCAGCGGTCGCTTTCGCCGCGACCAGCGCCGCTTTCACGGCCTTGGTGGTCGCCGCGATCCAAGCCGCCGGATCCTGCTCTTTCGCCCCCGGGGGCAGTTTGGGAAGGAGCCCATACTGGGCGACCCCTTCGCCCAAGACTCGGCCCGACTTAGCGTCAACGACGAGTGCCTTGGTGGATTGCGTGCCAGAATCAATGCCGATCAGCAGGGAGCGAGAAGCCATACGGTAAAGTGGAGAGAGCTTTAGGAAACGGACCCCAATTGTCCAATGACCAATGCAACGCCCTACCAAATGCAAAAACGCCGGTTCCTGGGGAGGAACCGGCGCGGAGAGAAGCACGAAGTCAGCTTAGAACTTCTTGGTCAGCTGCACGTAGTATTGGCGGCCGCGGATGTCGGTGACCGCCCGGTCCCACTGCACGAAGCCGGTGGTGACGAGTTCAGGCTGTTCGTCGAACAGGTTGTTCACCCCGAGGCTGAGGTCCGCTTCAGCCCAATGGATTTTGTAGCCCAAACGCAGGTCAAACGTGTTGTAGCTGCTGACTTCACGATTGTTGTCGTCGATTTCCTCGTAGCCGTCCGTGAAATTCCACGCGAAGGAAGCCGAGTAACGATCATGGGACCAAGCCACGCTGGTCGTCGATTTCCACAGCGGGAAACCGTAGTTACCCAACACATTGCCGTCGCCCCAGTAATAGCCGAGGTAATCGACCGCGCCGGAGCCCGGGAAGTCTTCCTGTTGGAACGACAGCATGCGGGTGGCGGAACCGCTCACCGAGAACTTGCCAATGTCCGTGTCGAAGTCGTAGGTCGCGAATAGATCGACGCCGTCCGTGGTCCGTTGACCGGTGTTGATCGAACCGATGTTGGTCACTTCCTTCAGATCACCGTTGGGTTCCAACGTAACTTGGGCCCCGAGCGGATTTTGCGCGCTCGGCACGGCATTCGCCCCGAACGGATTATTCGCTCCGGCAGTGGCTGGCGTCTGCTCGTTGGCCCACCACTGATTGACGGCGTATTGGGAACTGGCGAAGGGAATGCCCGATTCTTCAATCCGGTAGTAGTTCATCCCCAAGGTCAGCCCCTTGATGAAGTCAGGCGAATACACGGCGCCCACGAGGTAGCTGTCGGATTCCGAAGGCTTGAGCCCTGGGTTGCCGACGTAAATGACGCCGTCCGTTGGCTGCTTCCGCACGCCGGTCAGCGGGTTTTCGAGCTCATCAAAGCTCTGTTGCGGCGAGCCGGCATCCAAAGCCCGCAAGCCCGGAGCGACAAAGCCTTGAGCCCATGAACCGCGTAGGGTGAGCTGCTTTTCCAAGATTTCCCAACGGAACGAGACGCGCGGCTTCAGGCCAGTGTCACCCACGTCGGAGAAGTCCTCATAGCGGCCGGCAATCTGGGCCGAGAGCGAATTGACACCGGGCAGCTTCACGTCTTCGCCCAAGATCGGAACGTTGAGTTCGCCGTAGAACGAATTGATGTCGCGGGATCCGGCAAACGCGGAGTCCGCGTTGAACGGAAACACGGAGCCGTTGAGCAAGGCAAAATCAGGCACCTGATCCACCGTTTCGCGGCGGAGCTCATAACCGGCGGAAGCCTGCAACGTGCCTCCGGGCAAATCATACACATCGCCACTGAGGTTCGCGAGGAACTGCTGGGTGGTGTAGGTATCCTGCTCGGTCGCACTGCCCGAGAACGAGTTGATCATCGCCTGGCTATTGACGACGCTGGTGCCGAAAAGCGGGGTGTAACCGAAGGGATTGAAAGCCCCCGCCGCGGTCGTGGCCGCGAGCGCGGCGTCGTAGGAGCTAGCGAGCACGCCACCCGTCTGGGTTTCGTCCAACCGCGCCCGATCATACATATAGGAGGCATCCCACTTCCAGGAAGACTCACCAATCTGGCCGCGGAGACCGCCGACCAAACGGACTTCCTGCCAGTCCTGATACGTGATGCGCGGCCCCAATTCGACCGGCCGGTAGGTAAAGTTGAGGTTGTTGGTATTGGCCCCGGGGAACACCGTATTATACCAATAATTCCCTTGGGTTACATTCCGATTGCTCAACGGCGACGGCGCCAATTGATTGACGCTGTTGTTCTGGGCATAACTGAAGTCGGAGTAGACTTCGAGATTTTCGCCGAACAGCTTCCGATCGGCGGAGCCCATCGCCCCGTAACGCTCAAACGGGCGCACGGCAATGGTGTAATAATCGAACGGAAAGCCCGGATTGACTCCCGGCAGCAGCGAGGGCGAAGAGCCGTAACGAACCGGCGAATTGGCGGGCAGCGCATCATTGAGGCGATTTTGCTCAGCGCGCTGGGCCGCAAGGCGATCTCGGGCACTAATCGTCAGGAACGCGCCGTTGGTGTCGGTCAAGAAGCCGCCGACTCCGTCTGGGATCCGCGCGTCAACGTAAGCAACGGGATTGAAGCCAGCCGGAATCTGGATAGCATTCGTCAAACCCCGGGTGAGGCTTGGAACCAAACTCCACTGCAAGGGCTGCAAGTAGCTCGGCAGCGCCCGTGCGGAAAACGTGCCGGGATTCGAAGTGCCGGAGACGGAAGCTCCTGAAGGCGTGCTAACTTGGCGGTCCGGACTGAACTGGCCATTGCCGCGGGAGTATTCGGCCGTGATGGAGACGCTACCCTTCTCAGTCGTTTCGCCCCATGTGGACCAGAAGCGACGCTCCCCGATGTTCTTGTCGGTGGTGTCGCCGTAGCGAATACCGACTTCAAAGCCGTCAAAACCCTTCTTGGTGATGATGTTGATCACGCCGGCGACCGCGTCGGAGCCGTAAATAGCCGACGCGCCGTCGTTCAGGACGTCAATCTTCGCAATTGCCCCTTGAGGAATCAGGTTGAGATCACCGGAAGTGATTCGCCGACCGTTGAGCAGCAGCAAAGTCCGGCTCAGCGGAAGTCCACGCAGGGAAATCGAGGCACTACCATCGCCACCGTTGGCAAACGCGTCATTGGCCGTGCCCGTGCCGCCACCGAACTGCGGCAGCTTGGTGCGGAGCATTTCTGCGGGAGAGCTATAGCCTTGGAACACCGGTTTATCGAGGCTGTAGGTCGAGACCGACAACGCGCCTTCGACTTCCGCACCCGTCAGGCGGGTGCCGGTCACGGTTTGCTTTTCGAGTTCAACCGGAGCGGTCGAATCTTGCGCCAGAACGGCCGGCACAAGCAACTGAGCTCCAAGTCCGACAAGGAGGGCGCGACGAAACCGATCCACGCGGCGCTGGGGTTGGGTGGTGTAGTTCATGTGTAGTGTTGTATTTTACCATTCGCCCCACACTGGGAGGTAAGGGGGGCTATTTACAGGCGTCGGTTAAAGCCATTGGCAGTCCGACTGACAAGCACAAAGCCTTCAGCCTTCCAGCCAAGCCGACAATCCGCCAAACCTCGGGCCCGGACTTCGCAGTCATCTCGCACCCGAATTATTCGGTAATCCTGCAGATTGCGGTCTCGTTTCGTCGAACGACCAGCAACGAACTCACCCTGAATGCACCATTTGGGGCACGGAAACTCACCCCTTCGCTTCCCCGCGCCCGGTTTGGGCGTCAATGGCCCACGAGGTGCGCCAAAATGCTGGGCCGACTCAGGCCGGGCCCACCGCCAATCTACCCCCCTCGTTCACGCAGGCGAACGTTGACACCTCAAAGACAACTACCTAGCGTCGAAAGGAACATTTCACCAGTTCATCGCGTCATGCTTCGCATAGCTCTTATTCTCGCGCTGCTCACCGCCGGCGGTGCGCTCGTCGTCAGCCAATTTGTCGTTAAGGACAAAGTCGTGGAATTGAACGACACCCTGAACACGACTACTCAAAATCTTAACACCACCACCGAAGCCAAGAATAAGGCGGAAGCGGACGCCAAGGTCTCCAAAGCAGCCGCCGAGGCCGCCACCAAGGAATTGGCTGATACCAAGACCGCCCGTGACGAAGCGGTCGGCGAGTTGGATAAGCAACGAACCCGCGCTGAGGGATTGCAGACCGAATTGACCAAGGTGACCAAGGATCGCAACGAGGCGCGTCAGGAAGTGGCCCGCTGGCAGGCGCTCGGGGTGCAACCCGAACAGGTCAAGGTTCTCCAGTCCGACCTACGAAAGGCCGGCGAAGAGCGTGAAGAAGTCGTGTTGCTGAACAAGGGACTCAATAAGCAACTCACTCAAGCGCTCGATCAACTCGCCAAATACGAGCAGGACAAAGAGAAGGTCGTCGAGATGCCCGGCCTCAAGGGCAGCATCGTCGCCACCAGTGGCCAATGGAATTTCGTAGTGCTGGATGTGGGTGAAAATGGCGGTGCCAAACCCGGCGGCATCGTGATGGTTCGCCGGGGTGACAAGCTCATCGGCAAAGCGCGGATCGTAACTGTCGAACCCAGTCGCAGCATCGCCAACCTGATTGGCGAATGGTCTCAGGGCAACGTAGCCGTCGCCGCTGGCGATAGCGTGCTCTATTAAGATTTATGCGCTTCCTCCTGCAGAGAGTGGTCGCGGTGATCTCGGTGACCCTTTTGGGACTGACCGCCATGGGTTGCCGCTCTACGGATGAAGATGCTTCTTCACGTCCTTGGAATTCTCCCAAAGGTTGGGAAAGCGGTATTCCAAGCTCGATGACCGAGGGGCGTTAAATTACCCCCTCATCCAAGACCGCCGCGGCCTTCAATGACCGCGGCGGTTTTGCTTTTTCGATTTCCTGCTCCGGTAAGGATTTCTATCAGGTTTCACCCCAATCTAAACCCGTGGGAAACCGTTAACCGTCAGAGAAAATCGCCAACTTGGAATCAGGCCGCTTAAAACCAGCGGACGGTCTGGGGCACTGTGCTGTCAGTCTACTTCACCCAAAGCAGACCCCACACACACTACACTGGACGTGCTAGCCTCGGTTCCTCCCAGAATTGGCTCACCCATCCTCGACAACACAGCACCCCAGACCGACCGCTGAGCAGTATGACAACTCAACGAGCCTGCGGTTCAATCGGCTTGCAGTAATTTCGTCCGCACCGACCGGAACCCTTTGGCGACGAGCGGAGAACCCGGGAAGAAACCGAAAGTTTCACTCAACCTCAGTTGAACTTGGCGAACGGAGATTCCCTCTGATTCGCGCTGGACGGTGCCAGAAAAACGCCTCAGCACCGGCGTGAAACCCGCCTAGCTGCAAACCGCCCACCCCAGAAAGCAGCACCAAAAATTCCCCAGCACCTGCTTGGATGCTGTGGGACGGCGGCGCCGGGTAAATCCGAGGCCGCAACGCCCAGCCAAGAATCGTGGTGTCTAGCCGCTATTTTTCCGGCGAAAGGCCATCGCTCGCTCAGTCGCGCTCGGTGGTTTCTGCACTGGTGGGTTCCGGTTCATCTTCCGCTTGCGCTAGGTCCGCCTTCAACGCCTGCTCAATGACCTCAAGCAACTCCTTGCGGCCCCGCCGCTCCACCGAGGAGCAGGTGATTATTTCGGGCAATTTTTCGCACCACTGCGACAGGCGTTCTTTGAGGGCTGCGATGTTTGTTTGCACCTTGGTGGCGGAAACCTTGTCCGTCTTGGTGAAGACGAGAACGAACGGAACTTCGTTGTCCACCAACCACTCCAAAAACTCCAAATCGATCTTCTGCGGCGGCAGCGTTGAGTCCACCAGCGCGAAGACGCACACCAGATTCGTCCGGTTTACGAGGTAATCTGAGACGCCCTGGTTGAACCGCGCTTTATCCTTCCGGGCGACTTCGGCAAAGCCATAGCCCGGCAGATCGACCAACCGCCAACGCCGGTCGATGTTAAAAAAATTCAGGTGCTTGGTGTGCCCCGGCGTCGCCGACACCTTGGCCAAATCACGCTTGCCCACCAACATGTTCAGCAACGATGACTTACCCACGTTGGAACGGCCGGCAAACGCAAACTCCAGCAGATCGTCGTCCGGGCAAGATTCGAGGTCCGGAGCGCTCCGGAGAAA
Source organism: uncultured Verrucomicrobiota bacterium (assembly GCA_903821635.1). Taxonomy (GTDB): domain Bacteria; phylum Verrucomicrobiota; class Verrucomicrobiia; order Limisphaerales; family UBA9464; genus CAIWAH01. The sequence goes on from CAIJLV010000133.1 coordinate 21,835, forward strand.
AACAGCGGTCGAAGTGTTCATGTGCGATGACTCGGAGAAAAGTATGACGAAAAACGCACTCGCCACAACCACGCCGCTGTTTTGTTTCACGCCTATCCGAAACCAAACTCGATTCAAAGCGAGGCAAAACGCCACCCGAAGCGTGCCTGTGTCCGCCGGACCACTCGCAGCGAGTGAACACAGGGGTGTTTGGACCCCGCCAATGAGGCCCTCGCCCACGGCGGCCGGCTCCGGTTGGAAACTCGCGGGCAGGTAAATCAGGTGCTATATGTGGAGCGCAAGTGCGGTGGGAGGTCGCCCGTGCCAAAGCCCGCCCACTCTTGCAAACCTTATGGCCAGTAACGTATTAGGAAAACCCCTCCAAAGCTGCTGCACGTCCCCCATGACCGGCTTTTACCGCGACGGCTTTTGCCACACTGGGCCGGGCGATACCGGCCTGCACACCGTGTGCGCCGTAATGACCGAGGACTTCCTCGAATTCACCCGCACGCTTGGCAACGACCTTTCGACGCCCGTGCCGGAGTTTAATTTTCCTGGCCTGAAACCGGGCGACCGCTGGTGTCTTTGCGTCACGCGGTGGGTCGAAGCGTTCAATGCTCAGCACGCGCCACCGGTCGTCCTAGCAGCAACCCATGTGCACGCGCTCGAATTCATCTCGCTCGAAACCCTGCAGGAGCACGCCTTCCAGTGAACGTTTCCCCGAATCTCCTCCCACTCAGCGACCCCGGCCAGGCTCCCACCACGGGCGGTTGGCGACTCGATCATTCCTACGCCCAACTGCCGTCGGTGTTTCACGCCCCGGTCGCCCCAACGTCGGTCGCCGAACCGCGCCTCGTGATCTTCAATCGCCGGCTCGCGGAAACACTCGGGCTTGAGGCGGCCACACTCACGCGACCGGAGAACGCCGCGTGGTTCGCCGGCAACTCCCTGCCTCCCGGGGCGTCACCGCTCGCGCAGGCCTACGCAGGTCACCAATACGGACGCTTCGTGATGCTCGGTGATGGCCGCGCGTTGTTGCTCGGCGAACAACTCACCCCGCACGGCGAACGTTTTGATATCCAGCTCAAAGGCTCGGGCCCAACACCGTTTTCGCGCCGGGGCGATGGCCGCGCTGCGCTCGGACCGATGCTCCGCGAATACCTCATCAGCGAGGCGATGCACGCGTTTGGGATTCCCACGACGCGCAGTCTCGCGGTAACCGCCTCCGGCGAAGCCGTCTATCGCGACACGCCCCTCCCTGGAGCCGTGCTAACGCGCGTGGCCGCCAGTCACCTCCGCGTGGGCACGTTTGAATGGGCCGCTGCATGTGGCGAGCCCGACGCGATTCGCGTGGTGGCAGATTATACGATCCAGCGGCATTACCCCAAACTGTGCGGCGAGGAACAGCCTTACCTCGCGCTGCTCCACGCCGTCATGCACCGGCAGGCGTCGCTCGTCGCGCGATGGCAGGGGGTCGGTTTCATTCACGGCGTCATGAATACCGACAATATGGCGCTCTCCGGCGAGACGATTGACTATGGTCCCTGCGCGTTCATGGACACCTACCAGCCCGCGACCGTCTTCAGTTCCATCGATCACCAAGGCCGCTACGCCTATGCCAATCAGCCGGCCATCGCGCACTGGAACCTCTCGCGCTTCGCCTCCACGCTGCTGCCGCTGCTCCACCCCGACGCCGACGCCGCGCTGGCACTGGCCAACGACGCGCTGAAAACGTTCCCGCATACCTTCCGCGCGCAGTGGTTGCTGGAAATGCGCGCCAAGTTCGGCCTGTTCAACGAGGAAATGGACGATGCCGAGTTGATTGAAAGCCTGCTCACGTGCCTACAGGAGCACGGCGCCGATTTCACGAACACGTTCCGTGATCTGTCCGCCGACGCGCTACCCGACTGCCCGCTCGCGGGCAGGGCGACGTTTCAAACATGGCACGCTCGCTGGCAGGATCGGCTGAAGCGCCAACCGCAGCCCCTTGAGGAAGCCCGGGGGCTGATGCGCCGGCACAACCCGGCTTTCATCCCACGTAACCACAAGGTCGAGGAAGCGCTCGCCGCCGCGACGGTGCAGGGCGATCTGAGCGTGCTGGAACAGTTACTGGAAGTGCTCGCCCACCCCTACGACTACACCAGTAACCGGCCGGAGTTCAGCACGCCACGCGCTCCCAGCGCTGGGATTTATCGAACGTTCTGCGGGACGTGAGGGTTAGCTCGCAGCCCGACGCCAAGGCTTAGTTCTTCGTCCCGGCCAGCACTTCTTCAAAGTCCACGATCTCTTTGATCTGCACCAAGAACCAGCGGTCGATCTTCGTGAGGCTGAAGATCTCCTCGATGGTGAAACCGGCGCGCAGGGCGTGCCGGATGAAGAAGATGCGTTCCGCGTTCGGCACGCTCAGTTTACGGCTGATGACGTCACGCGGCAAAAGGTCGCGGTCGCCATACACTTCGGTGCCGATGCGCCAAGCCTTCCCGTCGCCACCTAGACCGCTACGGCCAATTTCCAGCGAACGCAGGCACTTTTGGAGCGATTCCTTGAACGTGCGACCGATGGCCATGGCTTCGCCCACGCTTTTCATTTGCGTGGTCAGCGTGGGATCAGCTTGCGGGAATTTTTCGAAAGCAAAGCGCGGAATCTTAGTGACGACGTAATCAATGCTCGGCTCGAAGCTCGCCGGGGTTTCGCGCGTGATGTCGTTCTTGAGTTCGTCGAGCAGGTAGCCGACGGCGAGTTTGGCGGCGATCTTGGCGATGGGAAAGCCAGTCGCCTTGGACGCCAGCGCGGAGCTGCGGCTGACGCGCGGGTTCATCTCGATGATGACCATGCGGCCGGTGTCGGGGTTGACGCCGAACTGGATGTTCGAACCGCCCGTTTCGACGCCGACGGCGCGAATCACCGCGAAACTCTGATCGCGCATGATCTGAAATTCCTTGTCGGTGAGCGTCTGAATGGGCGCGACGGTGATGGAGTCACCCGTATGCACGCCCATCGGATCGAAATTTTCGATGGAACAGATGATCACGCAGTTGTCCGCCCGATCGCGCATGACTTCCATCTCGTATTCCTTCCAGCCGAGCAGGGATTCCTCGACGAGGATTTCGGCAACGGGCGACAGGTCGATGCCGCGCTTGGCGATTTCCTCAAATTCATCGCGGTTATAGGCGATCCCGCCGCCGGTGCCGCCCAAGGTGTAGGCGGGCCGGATAATGACGGGGAAACGGCCTATTTTTTCCGCCACCGCCCGAGCCTCTTCCATATTGTGGGCGGTGCCGCTGAGGGGCACATCCAACCCGATGGCGAGCATCAAGTCCTTGAAGACTTGGCGGTCTTCACCCTTCTGAATGGCGTCGGCCTTGGCGCCGATCATCTCCACGCCGTGGCGTTCGAGGGCCCCATTGTGGTGGAGCTTCATCGCGGTGTTCAACGCGGTCTGGCCGCCGAGAGTGGGCAGCAGGACGAGTTGCCCCTGCGCGCCGCTCTTCGCCATTTCCTCTTTTTCGCGGAGTATGATCTTCTCCACGGCCTCAGGCGTGATCGGCTCGATGTAGGTGCGATCGGCAAACTCCGGATCGGTCATGATCGTGGCCGGATTGGAGTTCACGAGAATGACGCGGTAACCCTCTTCCCGGAGAGCCTTGCAGGCTTGGGTGCCGGAGTAATCGAACTCGCACGCTTGGCCGATGATGATCGGGCCGGCGCCGATGATGAGGACGCTGTGGATGTCAGTGCGCTTTGGCATGGACGGTAAAACTCGGGAACCAACACCCGGCGGTAGGCGAAGGCACCCGCCTTCTCAGCTCCGGCAGAAACACCTGAGCCACTCGCCTCGGTCCGCTTAGGCATGGTCGAAAAGCGCCGAGATGGAACACGGCGGAACCGGGACAGGCGAAGGAAAATTTGTGAAACCAGCGACCAACACGTCCAGCTCCCGGCGCCCGGCCACGGGGTTGCCCCCAAAAACCCGCCTCAGCGCCGCTGTCGGCTGGCCATTCGACGCCGTCGACGGTAGGATTTTCAGCATGAAATTCGCCCGATTGTCACTGATGGGATTAAGCGTCTTGCTGGCGCCGATGGGTTGCTCCTGGGCCCAAAAGTTCCGGCCGCAACCCGACGCACTAGAGATTCCCTCGACCGTGCCATCGGCCGCCGAATTGCAGGAACGGCTCCAAGTGGCCACCCGGATCGGTTCGGTAAACCTCCGGGACAACACGCTCGCGACGCTGGCCCGCGAAGCGGCGGCCGCCCAACAGCCAGAACTCGCCAAACAGGCGCTGACCGGAATCGTCGCCGTCAGTCAGCGGGACTCAGCCGCCGCCGACTGCGCCCTCCGGCTGCGGCACCAGGGCCGAACCGACTGGGGGGTGGAAATCGCCGAGTTGATTCTCTCGCCGTCACTCCGGGACCAAACTTTGAGCCGGCTGGCCAAGGGTAATTAGCGAGCCCGCCGCCCCTAAACCGTCGCCCGGGTGCACGCCAACGAATTCGCCGATTTGCTCGCCGCCGTCCGCGCCTGCCGGCTCTGCAGCGAGCACCTACCGCTGGGCCCTAGGCCGATTTTACAGGCCTCGCCTGAAGCTCGGTTGCTGATCGTCGGCCAAGCGCCCGGTCGGAAGGTGCATGCGACCGGCATCCCGTGGAATGATCCCAGCGGCGATCGACTGCGCGGCTGGTTGGAACTGACCCGCGACCAGTTTTACGACGAAACCCGCCTCGCCATCATTCCGACCGGGCTGTGCTATCCCGGCAAGTTGCCCGGCCGCGGCGGTGATCGCCCGCCCCGACCGGAATGCGCGCCCAAGTGGCATCCGCCGCTACGGGCGAGGCTACCGAACATCCGACTGACGCTTCTGATTGGGCACTACTCACAGGCGTATTACCTCGGCGAACGCAGGCGCGCCGCCCTCGCCACCACGGTTGCCGCTTGGCGTGAACTTGGCCAGGAATTCCTCCCGTTGCCGCATCCCAGCCCGCGGAACCTGAATTGGTTTCGGCGGCATCCGTGGTTTGAGGCCGAGGTGGTGCCCGAACTACGTCGGCGCGTGCGCGAAGTGCTGGGGAATTGAGCCCACGCGCGCCGGTTGGCCACGCCCCGAGCCCGACCAGACACTCTGCCCTCGACACGCCGGCCGGTGGCCCAATCCTACGCCCCTTCATGGCTGCCGATTTTGTCCACCTGCACCTGCACACGGAGTATTCGTTGCTCGATGCCTGCTGTAAGCTCGACAAGCTGATGGCCAAGGCTGCGGCCATGCAGTTTCCCGCGGTAGCGATGACCGATCACGGAGTCATGTTCGGCGCCGTCGAATTCTGGCAGGCGGCAAAAAAGGCCGGCGTGAAGCCGATTTTGGGCTGCGAAGTTTACGTCGCCCCCGGCAGCCGGCTGGACAAAAAGCCCGGATCGGGCACGCGGGACATCTACCACCACCTGGTCCTCCTCGCGAAGAACGAGGCGGGCTACAAGAATCTCGTCAAACTGGTCACTTCGGCCAATTTGGAGGGCTTTTACTACAAACCGCGCATCGACAAGGAAATCCTCGCCCAGCATTCCGAGGGCCTGATCGGTCTGTCGGGCTGTCTCGCGAGCGAACTCTCGGACCACATCCTCAAGGGCGAGGAACAGAAGGCGCGCGACACCGTGGACTGGTTCAAACAGGTGCTGGGGCCGGAAAATTACTACCTTGAGCTCCAAAACCACGGCATTCCCGAACAGGCAAAGGTCAATCGCGCCCTGATTCCCTACGCCAAAGAGTTCGGCCTGAAACTGGTCGCCACCAACGACGTCCACTACGTGGAAAACGGGCACTGGCAGGCGCATGATTGTCTCGTCTGCATCGGCCGCCAGTCGCAGCGCGACCCGGCGAAGTCGGTTTACCAGCCGCAGCAGTTTTATCTGCGCTCCGCCGAGGAGATGAAGGCGCGCTTTGCCGAAGTGCCGGAAGCCGTGCTGAATACGGTTCAGGTCGCCGAGCAATGCAATGTGGAGATCAAGTTCGGCAAAGGGGCCGAGCATTACCCGGTCTTCCAGCCGCCCGAGACTTGGACCCGCGAAGGTTACCTCCGCCTGTTGCTGTGCGATGGGCTCAAACACCGCTACGGCATCACCGCCCGCGTCGCCGGCAAGCAGATCATCATCGAGTCCGTCGGTGACCCGATGCGGCTGAAGTTTCTGTTCCCCGTGGCGTCGCCCATCAGTCCGGCGGCGGACCATGCTCAAGCCGAAGCCGCCTTGGCGCCGGTGGAAATCTTGGAAAAGGACGAGGCTTCGGTCGGCGATGATGAAACCGAGCGCTTCGAGGATGCCCTTGCCGCCGCCACGGCTCCATTGGCAGCCACGCTCGACCCGGCCCCCGCCCCGCCCGCTGGTTTCCTGCCGGCTGGCCCAGTCATTACGGAGGTTTCGCACCCTTACGTGCAGCACGCGCTCAAATCGCTGCTCGACCGTTTGGAACTCGAACTCGGCGTCATTGAAAAGACCGGTTACGTCTCCTACTTCCTGATCGTCGGTGACTTTGTGCGGTGGGGCCGGCAGCACGGTATCTCGTGCGTGGCGCGCGGATCGGCGGCTGGTTCGATGGTCACCTACCTGCTCGAAATCGCGAACGTGGACCCGCTGCGTTACGGACTGCTTTTCGAGCGGTTCCTAAATCCCGAGCGGGTCAGCCCACCCGACATCGACATCGACTTCGCCGACGACCGACGGCAGGAGGTCATCGAATACGTCCGCAACAAATACGGCCGCGACGCCGTCGCTCAGATCATCACCTTCGGCACCATGGGCGCAAAATCGGTGCTGCGCGACGTGGGCCGGGTGATGGGCCTCAGCTTCAGCGAGTGCGACCGCCTCGCAAAGATGATCACCGACGTGAAGTGGGGCCTGAAGGACGCGCTGGAAAAAAACCCCGACTTCAAGGCCGCCTACCAAAGCGAAGCCGTCACGCAGGAGTTGGTGGATAACGCCCTGATCCTCGAAGACCAGGCCCGCAGCGCCGGGGTCCACGCCGCCGGGGTCGTCATTGGCGCGCAACCACTGGTAAACCTGCTCCCGCTCAAACAGGACGACGACGGCGGCATCGTGACCCAATACGCGATGGGACCCGTCGGCGACCTCGGCCTGCTGAAGATGGACTTCCTCGGGCTCAAGACCCTCACCGTCCTGCGCAACACCGTCGAACTCGTCCGCCGCACCCAAGGCCTCACGATCGACCTCGACGAAATCTCGCTCGAAGACGCCAAGACCTACGAACTGCTCAACAACGCGCAAACCCTCGGCGTGTTCCAGTTGGAATCCGGCGGCATGCGCGACCTGTGCCGCAAATTCCAGATCCAGTCCGTCGAGCACATCACCGCGTCGGTATCGCTTTACCGGCCAGGCCCGATGGACCTGATTCCCGACTTCATCGAACGCCGTCATGGCCGCAAGGAAGTCGAATATCCGCACCCGTTGCTGGAGCCGATTTCCCGCGAGACCTACGGCGTCCTGATCTACCAGGAACAGGTCATGCAGGCCGCGCAAATTCTCGGCGGCTACACCCTCGGCGGCGCCGACTTGCTGCGCCGCGCCATGGGCAAAAAGAAGCTCGAAGAGATGGTGCAGCAACGCGCGACGTTCGTGAAAGGCTGCGCCGAGAAGAACCAGATTTCCGCGGCCAAGGCGAACGAGGTGTTTGACCTGCTCGAAAAATTCGCCGGCTACGGCTTCAACAAATCCCACGCCGCCGCCTACGCCGTCGTCGCCTACCAGACGGCCTACCTGAAGGCCAACCACCCGGTGGAGTTCCTCTGCGCGATGATGACCAACGACCAGGCGGACCTGGCGAAGCTCGCGCAATACATCGCCGAAGCGAAGGGCTTCGGCATCGCCGTGCTCGGGCCCGACGTCAACGAATCTGACGTCAGTTTTGCCCCGGCTTCCCTCAGCCAAACGGCGGGCTCAACCGCCGCCACCTCGAAGCCCCCCACCGGGACCGAGCGCATCCGCTTCGGCCTCGCCGCCATCAAGGGCGTGGGCGAAGTCGCCGTCCAAAGCATCCTCGATGCCCGCCAAGCGGGCGGCCGGTTCACGACCCTGGCGGAACTCTGCGAGCGCATCGACACCCGCGCCGTCAACAAAAAGGTGCTGGAATGCCTGATCAAAGCCGGCGGCTGTGACGATTTGGGCCCGAACCGGGCGACGATGCTGGCCACGCTGGATTCGTCGCTCGCCCGCGCCTCGTCGCTCGCAGCCGACAAAGCCAAGGGGCAAAGCTCCCTCTTTGACGCCTTCGACGCCGCGCCCAAAAAGAAGGTCGAGAAACCCATCGTGCTCCCGGAATGGCCCGTCGCGGAGCGGCTCAGCTACGAAAAGGAACTGCTCGGCATGTATGTCAGCGGCCACCCCTTCGAGCCCTACCTCGCCACCGCCGAGCGTTACGCCACGCACACCGTCGAGGAGCTGCTCAGCCTCACCAACCGCGGCATGGCCCGCGTCGCCGGCCTCGTTTCCGGCGTGCAGGATGGCGTGAGCAAAAAGTCCGGCAAACGCTACGCCATGGTCACCCTCGAAGACCTCACCGGCACCGTGCAACTGCTCGCGATGAACGAGAACTACGAGAAGTATCGCGAGCTTTTCACGCTCAACCACGCCCTGCTCGTCACCGCCGAAGTCAGCACCGGCGAGGACAAACCCAAGCTCTTCCCGCAGGAAATCATGCGCCTCGACGAGGCCCCTCGGAAGCTGACCAAACAAGTCCGGCTGCGCCTCAACACCGCCACCCTCGACCGGGCCAAACTGGAAACCGCCCGCGCCGTGATCGAAGCCCACAAAGGCTCCGTCCCGCTTTTCCTCGCGCTCAAACTGCCCGGAGGCGAGACCGCCTTTTTGGAGCCGAACAATCACTTCGCCGTGGCCCCGTCCAACGACTTGGAGGCCGCGCTCACGGACGCCTTCGGCCCCGGCACCTATCAACCCATCGCCGACCGCAGCCTGCCGGAACGCGCCTTGCGGAAATGGGAGCGCAAGGCGGACGCCGACAGCGAATAAACCTTCCCGGTGGACACAGCCGCCCCGCGCCGCCCATGAATTCAGCCGCCGCCCCCATGCCGAAACCGTCTGTGGCGGAACCCGCCATCACCACCGCCGACCGCGCCGCCCGACTGGGGCACGCCGGCCTCGTGGTCTGGCTCACCGGCTTGAGCGGTTCCGGCAAAACTTCCTTGGCAACGGAACTGGAGCGGCGCCTGTTCCAAGCTGGGCGCTGGGTCTATCGGCTGGATGGCGACGTGCTGCGGCAGGGACTTTGCGCCGATCTTGGCTTCGGCCTCACGGCCCGCCGCGAAAACGTTCGGCGCGCGGGCGAGGTCGCCAGCCTGCTCGCCGACGCCGGCCTGATCGTTTTAGCCGCCTTCATTTCCCCCTTCGACGAAGACCGGCAGCTCGTCCGGAGCCGGCTCGCGCCGGGAAAATTCCTCGAAGTGTTCCTGAACGCCCCGCTTGAGGTGTGCGAACACCGGGACGTGAAAGGCCTTTACCGCCGGGCGCGCGCCGGACTGCTGCCTGAATTCACCGGCATCTCCTCGCCCTACGAGCCGCCCCCTCATCCGGAGGTCGAGCTCCGCACCGGCGAGCTCACGCTCGCGGCCACCGCCGACCTGCTGGAGGCGCACATCAACCAACGTCTCGCCGAACTCGCCGCGAACTCGCGGTAAAACGGGCGGCCCTCCGGCGGCGGCCAAGATTGACGGCTTCGGCCCGGTGCCGCGAGGCTGAGCCCAATGCGAGGTTGGATCATCGTCAGTTTGGCACTGGTAGGCGGCCCCGGGATCGGCTGCCGCAGACAGGAGCTGCCGCCCCCCGCTTCCACAAACCCACCGGCCGCCCAAGCCGCGGTGATGCCGCCGGCCAAGCCGGTCGCCAAACCGGCGGCGTGGTTCGATGCCACCCAGGATTCCGGCCTCGATTTCGTCCACTTCAACGGGATGTCCGGGCAGTGGTATATGCCCGAAATGGTCGGCCCCGGCGGCGCGCTGTTCGACTTCGACGGGGACGGCGATCTAGACCTGTTTCTGGTCCAGGGAACCAAGCTGGGCCCGGATTCTCCCCTCCCGGGTCCCGCGGCGGCCCAAGCAGGGCACGCGTGGCATCATCATCTTTACCGGAACGACCTGACGCAGACTCCTTCCGGCCCCCAGGTTCATTGGGTCGATATTTCCGCTGCCGTCGGGCTCAAGGAACTGCCCTCCGACTATGGCATGGGCGTGGCCGTGGGCGACTACGACAACGACGGCTGGCTCGATCTGTATCTGGGCAACCTCGGCCCCAACCGCCTACTGCGAAATGCCGACGGAAAACAGCTCGTGGACGTGACCAGCAAGGTTGGCGGCGATCTGGGCGACCCGCACTGGAGCACGAGCGCCACGTGGTTCGACTACGACCGCGACGGCCACCTCGACCTCTTCGTCTGCAACTACATTGACTTCACCTTCGACCGCCACCGCCAGTGCAGCAGCAAGACCGGAGCGCCCGATTACTGCGGCCCGTCGGTGTATCCGCATCTCACCGACCGCCTGTGGCGCAACCGGGGGGATGGCACGTTTGAAGATGTGACGGCGACCGCCGGCCTGCTCGCCCGGGCCGGCGCGGCGCTGGGCGTGGTGGCCGCGGACTTCGATCTCGACGGCTGGCCCGACCTGCTCGTCGCCAATGATGGCATGGCCAATTTTCTCTGGCTGAACCAGCACAACGGCACCTTCAAAGAATGCGCGCTCGAGCGCGGCTGCGCCTTCAACGGCATGGGCGCCAGCGAAGCCAACATGGGCGTCGCGGCGGCCGACTTTGACGAAGACGGCGACGACGACCTCATCATCACGCACCTCGACGGCGAGAAGAACACGCTTTGGGAGAACTGGGAGCGCGGCTGGTTTTCGGATGTGACTTCCGTGTCGGGCATGGATGCCGTCACGCGCCCGTTCACCGGCTTCGGCATCGTGGCCGCGGACCTGAACAACGACGGCCGCCTCGACCTGCTGAGCGTCAATGGCGGCGTGAAGGTCAACGAAGCGCAGCGCCAAGCCGGCCTTGATCTGCCCATGCGCCAGCACGCCCAACTCTTCCTCGGCCAGGGTAAGGCCCGCTTCTCGGAGGTAACCGACGAACCCGCACTGCGCGTGCCCGAAATCGGCCGCGGCCTCGCCGTGGGCGATGTCGATAACGACGGCGACCTGGACGCCGTCTTGGCCAACAACCACGGCCCGGCCCGCCTAGTGATCAACCGCTGGGACCGGCCGCAGACGTGGGTGGGCTTTGACCTGCGGTTACCCGCCCGCGGCCGCCGTTCCGCTTACGGCGCAACCGTCGAAGTCGAACTTTCCGACGGCCGCAAACTGCACCGCCGCTGCGGCCCCGACGGCAGCTACGCCTCCGCCTCGGACCCCCGCGTAATGGTCGGACTCGGCGGCGACGGGGCGACCGTCAAGGCCGTGACCGTCCGCTGGGCCGAGGGCACCCACGAACGCTTCAACGACTTTCCGCCGGGCCGTTACCACACGCTGGTTCCGGGCACCGGTTCTCCCCTAACCTCCGGTAAATGAATCCTGTGCAGGCCAGTTTCCGCCCGCGGACGGTGCTCCCGCTCGTCTTGAGCGCGATCATCACGCTCGTGGCCGGCTGCGATTCGTCGCCCGATCGACCGATGGCCGCCGTCGCCCCGGCCAGCGGGAACGCACCCAGCGCGGGCGGGCGAGCCGCCGGAGCAACCTTGACCGCGGGCGAAATTGCCGTGCCCCAACCCGACGCCACCACCGCGGAACCGGCGGTGCAGACCCGGTTGCGCGAACGCCGCATGGCCTTCGATGCTTCGTTGGCCACGAACACCGCCCCGACCCGGCGCGCCGAAGCCTGGGGCCAGCTCGGCCTGTTCTACTTCGCCTACCAGTTTTCGGCCCACGCCGCGTCCTGCTTTACAAACGCCGTCTTCCACGCTCCGGCGGATCATCGCGCCTGGTATGGCCTCGCCGAATGCCTGGCGGAGGACGACCACTATGAGGACGCCATCACCGCCATGGAAACCGCGCTGCGACAGATGGACGGCGTCCCGACGGCGACGCTGGCCGACCAGAATAGCGCCCGCCGGTTCTTGGGCGACGCGCTGGAACGGTTAGGCCGGATTCCGGAAGCGCTTTTGCAGTTCGAGACCGTCTTGGTCTTCGACCGAAACGACACCTATTCGCAGGCCCGGGCCGGCCAGCTCCACGCCCTGAACGGCGGCGGGGCGGCCGCCCTCGAATATCTGGAAAACGCGCAGCGCCGGGCCCCCAAAAACCAGACCCTCCGCTCGCTGCTGGCCCAAGAATACCGGCGCAACGGCCAGCCGGAGCGGGCAGCAGCCCTGAACTCCACCCTCCAGCCGGGCGCTGCCCAAGCCAGCCCGCTCGTGCGCCCCGATCCGTGGCGACATTTTGCCGCAGGCCTCGTCGAATCGCCGACCATGCTGGTGCGCCGGGCCAATCGGCTAGCCCAGCGCGGCCAACCGCTAAAGGCCGTGGCCGCCTACGAAGCCGCCCTGCGCCTTGATCCGACCAACAACGCAGCCGGCATCAATCTGGCCAATACACTGCTCGCCGCCCGCCGGCCGTTGGAAGCCCGCCGCGTCATTGAAGAGGTGGCCGCCCGCGGAGATACCAGCGAGGAACTCCGCTATAATCTGGCCGCCATCCGCGGGGTGACCGGGGCGACCAACGAAGCCATGCAGGTGGTTGAGCAATGGCGCCGAGAACGCCCCAACGAACCGCTCGCGCTGCAACTCGAGAGCGTGGTCCGTGAACAAGCCGGCGACTTGGCTGGAGCCCGAGTCGCCTTGGAGCGGTATCTCACGCTCAAACCCGGGGCGGCGCCAATGGCCGTTCGCCTCGCCCGGTTGCAGGCCCGCATCGGCAACCCAGCGGCCGCCCGTTCCACCCTCCAGACGGCGCTTGCTCAAGCCCCCGGCAATCCGCCGCTCCAACACGAACTGGCCCGGCTCTTGGCGCTCAACCCCCAAGCCGACATCCGCGACCCCGCCCGCGCGGTGGAGCTACTGCGGCCGCTGCTGTCGGCCAAGCCAGGTCTCCCGCAGATCGAGACGGTGATCCTCGCGCTGCACGCCTCGGGCGACCGCGAGGCCGCCGCTGATCGTTTCACACGGCTGACCCACTCGCTGGCCAAGCGCACCAACGCCGGGCTGGTCGCCCGACTGGAACGCCTCCGCGCAGTGCTGGCTTCGCCCAAGCCTGTCGAGGAGCCGTGGCCGTTCGCCCTCAATGCCGGCCCGCTCGACCCCGAGGAACCGGACGCCAACAAGCTCCCAACCAAGACTCCCTGACGTCAGCTCCTACCTCCCACGGAATAATGCCCGCAAGCGAACCCCAACCCGCCCTAGCGTCGACCGGCCTTAGCCAAGGCTCGTGGAGCGAACTCGCGCGGCGGTGGAGTCAGGTCAGTTCTCCGCTGCGCCCCTGTCCCGAGGATCTTCAGCGACTGCAAGCGGTCTGGAGACAATCGCTGGCCACGCCTCTGCCCAGCCGCCGGCTGGAGGTGCTGGTGTTGGGCGTCACTCAGGAATTGGCCGCCTTTCCCTGGGCCGGAGAGTTTTCCCTCACCTGCACGGATGCCAATGAGGAGATGATCCGCGCGGTCTGGTCTGGCGATGGGCCGAGTCGGCGGGTCCTCCGTGCCAACTGGCTCAAGCTGCCGTTGGCGGACGCCTCCTTCGACTTGGTGCTCAGCGACTGTGGTGTGAACGTGCTCGGCAATCTCGGGCAACTGACCAGCTTGGGACGGGAAGTAATGCGCCTCGTCCGGCGGGAGGGCCGAGTGGTGATGCGCCGATACGCCCATCCATCCCCGGCGGAGTCGCTTCACACCCTCATCCGGGCCATCGAGACCAGAACCGTGAGTAGTTTCAGCGAATTCAAACTGCGGCTGCTCCTCACACTGTCCGCCGAGCACGCTGCGATCCGCGTCGGCGATGCGTGGGCGTGTTTTCAGGCTCACTTTCCGGACCGCCAGAATTTGGCGACGCAGCTCGGTTGCAGTCTAGACACAGTCAATTCGATCGACGCCTACCAAAATCAGGACACGCGCTACTTGTTCCCTTCCCAATTCGAGTTGGAACAGGCATTCGCCGGCTTCACGTTCACCCGCGGTCCCGCCGGCAGCTATCCGCTCGCCGGCTGCTGCCCGGTATTTGCCCTAAGAGCCTGTCTGAGAAGTGATGAATGCAGAGGGATCAGGCCAGTCGACGAAGCATGAGGCGTATAATGGCGACGTAAATGAGCCCTGTGGCGCTGGATTCGCTCTGCTCGTAGTCCCGGGCCAGTCGCCGGTTTTGAACCA
>CAIJLV010000134.1 GCA_903821635.1 uncultured Verrucomicrobiota bacterium
AGCCCTGCTTGTCCGCGTAGGGTGCGACGCTGGGAACGCCAAGGGTCTCCGCCTTCTGGAAGGTCGTATCCGTCAGGTAAACATGGCCCTCGGCGTTATCAGCAGCGGCGATCAGCGGCAGTTGGCCCTTGCGGGGCCACAGATCGGCACCGTGCAAGTTGCCCTTCGCAAACGTCGGGTCGCCCTGCACGATCCAAGACGTGCTTAGCCGGTTGCTGAAGCCAACCCAACCGACGTTTTCCAAGCCCCAGTAAACGATGTCCGCAGCGGGATCGACGATTAGCGTGCCGTGAGCCCCCTTGAGTTTCGGGAGCGCGTTCGCCGGCACCGGTGTGAGGTCCTTGGCCGCGACAAACTTCCAGAATCCTTGGCCGGTAACCGCCGTTCCGGCGGGCAACGTCGCCGCCTTCGGGGCGCGGACTGGGCCTTTGCTTTCCACGGCAAATGCCAGCGGCGTTGCCGTGGTGACTTCCGCGTGGGCGGAGCCGGTTTCGTGAGCCGCAGTCGGCAGGGTGAAAGCCGCGGCAAGCATGCTCGCGGCCACGGCGGGAAGGACGGTTCGTCTCATGAGTTGGAAAAGCTCAACAAGGCTCGCCCTATCGCCGGGGGAAAGGGAAGCGGAAGTTGAAGTTTGCTCCAGTTTACGACGAGGGAATCGGCGGTGGTTTTTGGGGTGACGGGGTGGGCGTGACCGTGGCGCGTATTCGGGCGGTGCCCGGAACCTTGAACTTTGCGGCCAGAACTCTGAGCTTCGTGCCGCTGTGACCATTTTCACCACCAAGCTCACGCCGGCCCAAGCCGACAAATTGGAGCGCCTCGTTCGCGGGGGGAGCTTCGAGTTGCGCTCTGTGCCGTATGCGCGCTTCAGTGGCGTGAAGCCCGATTTTAATCTGACCTTTTATGAGTCCGGCAAGCTGGTGGTGCAGGGCAAGGGGACGAAGGATTTCGTCGAGTTTGTGCTGGAGCCCGACGTCTTGGGCGCCGCCAAGCTGGGCTACGAGGAGGTGCTGAATCCGGCCTTGCAGGATGCTCGCATCGGGGTGGATGAATCCGGGAAGGGCGATTTTTTCGGACCGCTGTGTGTGGCCGGTGTTTACGTCAATGCCCGCGTCGTTGCGGCGTGGAAAAACAAGGGCGTGCGCGATTCCAAAAGTATCACCAGCGACGCGCAAATCGCCCGGGCGGCCGACCTGATTCGCGACACGCCGGGCTGTGTCTTCTCGGTCGTGCCCATCGGTTGCGAAGCCTATAACCGGATGCACAAGACTACCGGTTCGGTAAACCGGGTGCTCGCCTGGGGGCATGCGCGCGTGATCGAAAACCTAATGTTGCAGCGTGACCGCATGGACCCGCCGCCGGTGCGGGCGATCAGCGATCAGTTTGCCCAGGACAAGTCCACCGTGGCCAAGGCGTTGATGGAGCTTGGCCGCGGGATCGAGTTGGAGCAGCGGCATCGCGCCGAAGAGGACTTGGCGGTGGCGGCCGCGTCGATTCTGGCCCGCGATGAATTCGTGCGCCGACTGAAACGGTTGGAATTGGACTTTCAAACGCCGTTGCCGAAAGGCGCCTCGGCCGGGGTCGAAGCGGCGGGCAAAGCGTTCGTTGCCAAGCATGGTCCTGACCTCCTGCCGAAGGTGGCGAAAATGCACTTCCGCACGACTTTCCGAGTGCTGGGCCTGCCCGAGCCGCCGAAGGTGGATTGGCGAAAGCTGGGCCGCAGTTCCGGCGCGTAAAGGTTACATCCGGCCGTGCCGGATGATCGACCAGAGCAGCCAAAGCCCGAGCACGCCCGTGACCATAAAGCCGAAGAGGCCGATCACCGGGATGCCGTGCCAGAGTGGGGGCATCCGCGAGTGAATGATCAGCGCATTGCTCACGATCAGCGCGGCGAGGACGATGGCAAACGCTACCCGATTGGTGACTTGATCCAGCGAATGCTGGAGCGGTTCGAGCCCGTCGTGGCGCATGATGAGGCGCGCCTCACCCGCCTTGAAGCGGGCCATCAAGCCGCGTAGATCGCCGGGCAGGGTGCGGGCAAAATCCGCGAAATCCTGCCCGAAATTCAACAAGCTGTCGGCGAGTCGGCGGGGCTTCAACCGGGCGAGGCGGGCTTGTTTTAGGAATGGCGTCGCTTGGGCGATCAGGTCGTGGTCTGGGTTCAACGCTTTCACCAAACTTTCCATCTGCCCAAACGCCTTGAGCATCAGCAACAGATCCAACGGCAACCGCAGCCGGTGTCGGTTGCAGAGTTCGACGAGCTCCTTGATGAGGTTGTCGAAGCGGACTTCGCGCAGGGAGCCAGGAAACTGCCGATGCATGAACCCGGCGACATCGCTTTCGAGGGTGTCCAAGACCGGTTCCGATTCATCGGCGGCCAACCGAAGCAAGGCGTGGGTGGCACCGACTTCGTCCCGTTTGGCGAGCCCCCAGACCAGATCGGCAAACAACTCCCGCTCCCGCTGCGTCAGGAAACCCATCATGCCGAAGTCGAGGAAGCAGATGCGGTTGCCGTCGAGGATCTGGATGTTGCCCGGGTGCGGATCCGCGTGAAAAAAGCCATGCACAAAGATCTGCTTCAGGACCAAGTCACCCACCCGGCGACCGACTTCACTGCGGGCGCGGGGAGCGGCTTCGGAGCGCACAAAGTCGCCGGCCTTGGTGCCGCCGACGAATTCCATGACGAGCAGGCGCGGAGTGGTGTATTGGCGCCAAACCCGGGGTAGATGCAGCGTGGGTTCTTCGGGGAATTGGGCGGCGAATCGTTCGAGGTGACTGGCCTCGACGGTGTAATCGAGTTCCTTGGCCAGCGAACGGCCGAGGTCATCGACGACGGCGGTCGGCCGGTGGTGGCGCCAAGCTTCGACCTGCGCCTCAAGCGTGCCCGCCAGTTGCCGCAGGATGTCCAGATCAGTGCGGATGGTCTTCACGATCCCCGGCCGCTGAACCTTGACGACGACATCTTCGCCGGTGAGCAGTCGGGCGCGATGAACCTGACCGATGGAGGCGGAACCGAGGGGTTCCGGCCGCAGTTCGGCGAAGACCTCGGTCACGGGCACTTTTAACTCCTCGGCCAAAATTGCTTCGACTTCACTGAAAGGCATGGGCGCGACCGAATCCTGCAATTTGGCCAATTCGACGGCGTATTCCTCGGGCAAGGTGCCGGTGCGGCTGGAGAGCAGTTGGCCGACTTTGACGAACGTGGGCCCGAGCTCCTCGAAGGCGGCGCGCAGTTTTTCGGGGTTCGACAGGTTCCGCACGGACTTGGCTTGGGCGCGAAGGCCGCGGGTGGGTAGGCCCAGCAAGCGGGGCAGGTGCAGCCGGTGGGCGAGGTCCTCGTAGCCGTATTTCAAGAACACGCCGACGATTTCGCGGAATCGTTGGAGATTTTGAATCGTCTGGCCGAGCTGGCGCAGTCGCTGGGCAAACATGCGGCAAAACCGTAGCGCGAGGCGGCGCCGCCGACGAATCGTTTTCTACCGGTGGGCTCAGGGCGGTCGCCTTGGGTTGAGTGACCTCCTGACCGTCATCGAGCTGAAGCGGGAGGTGCTGACCGTTGGGGCGGGCGGGTAAATTTTTCGACCACGGGCTGGCCCGCGCTGCCGGGTCTCCCGGCTAGGATTCGAAGCCGGGAAGGCTGCGGGGCGTGGGCGCTTTCACGAAACTGGCGACGCGCAGATAAACGGGGGCGAGGGTTTCGGCCGGGACCGAGGCCGGCTCCAGCCGGGCGAGACGCAGCGTTTGGCTGGCCGCTGGAAACAGGGGGATGGCAGTCGGTAAGAACCGTTCCAAGCCGGGGCCGGCGATCACTTCGCCAGCCGCTTGGAGCAACCTCAACTCTGCCAACGGCAGCAGGCGCACGGGTTCGAGCAGTAGGCCGTTTTCAGCGCGGGCCACGGCGAGTTCGCCGCGTTGGGCGTCCACGGCGAGCAGGGTCGGGGTGGTGACCGCTCGGGCCAGAGTGCCTAGGCTGTTCACACCGACGGTTTTCACGCCGGTCGCCAGTTGCCAGCCTTGCGCCACGGCGAGGGCGAGGCGCACGCCGGTGTAGCTGCCGGGTCCGATGCCGACGGCGAGAAGTTCGATTTGGTCCCGCGTCACGCCGGCTTGCTTCAGGGCGTCGGCGATCAGCGCAAAGACGGGCGTGCGCACCGTGCCGGCGTAGTGGACTTCGGCGAGCACGGTTTCACCGCGGGCAACGGCGACGCTCCGCACGTCGGTGGAGAATTCAAGCGCCAGCGCAATCATAGGCAATCTGTCGGGTGTTTTCGTCGAGGCAGCGCAGGTAAATCCGGCGTCGCGTGCCCGGCTCGGAACCTTCCGTGGCGGGGGCGTCGCCGCACCAGCGTTCGATCCATTCCACGATGCTCACGCCGTCGGGTTGGGTGAGATATTCTTCCAGGCCAGCGCCCCGGACGTCGTCGGCTGAATTCAGCCGGTAGAGGTCGAGGTGGAAGAGTCGCAGTCGGCCGCCGGTATATTCGTTCAGCAGCGCAAACGTCGGCGAATGAACCCGGCCGGGGCAACCCAAGCCCCGAGCGAAACCGCGCACAAAGGCGGTCTTTCCGGCGCCCAGATCGCCGCTGAGTCCGATCACCCAGCCAGGTTGCACGCTGCGGGCGAACGCTTCGCCGGCGGCTTCAGTCGCGGCGACGGAATGGGTTTGGGTGAGGAGCATGAGGCGGGACTTAACGGCACATTTTCGAGGAAGGAGCCGAAGGTTTACGCGAAATGTTCATAGCCGCGCGTTGGCAGCGGGCGCACGCCTTCGTCACTCCGGACCAAGATGCCGGGTTTGGCGGTTAGCTTGCCGATGCAGCTCAGGGGCAGGCTAGGAAACTGGGCTTTCCATTCATCAAGCAGGCGGACTGCGTGCCCGGACTTCACGGTGAAGAGGAGTTCGAAATCCTCGCCATCGGTCACGGCGGCGACGAACGGCGGCTTGGCCAGCTCACTGGTGCGGGCGTGGTCGCGGGCTTCGCGGCTGATCGGCACGGCTGATTTTCGCAACTCGGCGCCCGCGACGCCACTCGCGGCCAGCAGCTTGGGCAGGTCGCTGGCGAGGCCGTCGCTGAGGTCCATCAAGGCGCTCACCCCGCCGAATTCCAGCAACCAGCGGCCTTCGGCCAAGCGGGGTTCAAAATCAAGATGCTTGCCGGCGAGGGAGCCGCCGAGCGCGCCGGTCACGAACAGGGCGTCGCCTGCGGTGGCGCCAGAACGGAGCAGGGCGCGCCCCCGGGGCACGGTGCCGAGCAGGGCCACATTCACGAGCCAACCGCCGGGATTGGTGGTGGTTTCGCCGCCGACCACGGCAATCTGGTATTGAGCGGCGAGGCGATTCAGGCCGCGGTAGAGCGATTTGACGCGTTCCGGCTCGAAGCCGCGGGGCAAGCCCAGCGTGACAACGGCGGCCGTGGGCGTGCCCCCCATGGCCGCGATGTCGCTCAGGCAACGGGCGAGGGCTTTGCGGCCGACGCGTTCCGGCTCCGTGTGGGCGGTGAAATGGATCCCTTCGACCACGGCATCCGTCTTGAACAGTGTCTGCGTGTCGGGCGCCCCGAGTTCGAGCACGGCGCAATCGTCGCCCGCGCCGGTCACAACGAAGTCGTTGGTCGGGAGGAGCGGTTTCAAGTGCGCAATCAGTTCAGACTCGGTCACGGGCGAAGGAGAACAGGTCGCGGGCGGGCGAGCACGGCGAAAGCGAGGTCACGGTCCCAGTCGGACATCGAGCGCCAACAGGACGAACGGAGTGAGATTGAAGACGGCGTGCGCGACCATGGGGGCGAGGAGGTTGCCGGAGCGTTCGTAAAGCCACGCCAGCGCGGCGCCAAAAAGGGTGAGCGGCAGAAACGCGGCGGCATTGCCATGGATGGCGCCGAACAGCAGGGACGTGCCCACCAAGGCGGCTGCACGCCAACCGAGGTCGCGCAGTAGCGGAAAGAGAATTCCGCGAAACAAGGCTTCTTCGACGATCGGGGCCAGTCCCACGGCGAGCAGGGCGATGGTTCCGCGGGTGATGGCCGTGCCGTCGGTGAGGAGCAGTTCGACCGACCGTTGCGCCGTGGGTTCGATTCCGAATTGGCTTAAAACCCAAGCGCACACGGCTTGGAGTCCGTAAGCCACCGGCAGGAACATCAGCGCCAGGGTCAGTCCTGAAAGCACCGCGCGCCGGGGTTCCGTGCCGAGTCCAAACGCGGTGTTCCAAGACCGCGCGGTGTGGCGAACAAACCGGTGAATGAGCACCCAGCCCGAGCCGTGAAAGGCGAGTCCGCCCACGAGCAATTCGACCACCGGCGGCAGCTTGAAGCCGGTCGGCTGCGCGGATCCCCCCACGATCGTCAGCAGCGCGAGGGCAAAGCCAAACGCCAGCAGGATACGGAGCAACAACAGGAATACGAGGTCGGGAGGCCAGTCTTTGCGCGGCAGCACGGTGAGAGCCTAGCCCGGGCCGGCCGGTGGGGGCACGGGGAATCCCCCGCAGGCCACTACCCGCGGGTATGGCAAAATCCGCGGTGGCAAAGGGAAAAAACCGCTACTGACGTCGGGGCGGCCGTTTGATAGGGTTTCGGCTACAGGAAACACTCGTTTCCTCAGAGGACAATAAATCACCCCCTTATGGCTGAAACCACTCACACGTGGCGCTTTTTTCGCGCTGGCGGCTTTGATCAGGTCAAACTCGAAACCGGAGCCGACCTGCTGAACTTGGATCAACTGGACCAGAAACTCTGGGTTGCGCTGGCGTGTCCGGCGAGCGGGCTGGAATTCGATCGCCAGACTCTGGCGCTGATCGACTCCGACAAAGACGGACGCGTCCGCGCTCCCGAGCTGATTGCCGCCCTCAAATGGGCCGGTGCGCGGCTCAAAAATCCCGATGACCTCGTGAAGGGGGGCGATTCCCTACCCCTGGCTGCGATCAATGACGCCACGCCAGAAGGCAAGACGCTGCTGAGCTCCGCCCGCACGCTGCTCGCCAACTTGGGCAAGCGCGACGCCACGGCGATTTCCGCGGCCGACACCGCCGACGTCGCCAAGATTTTTGCCCAGACCGTCTTCAATGGTGACGGGGCCATCGTGGTCGATTCTGCGGCCGATGACGCAACCAAGGCGGTCATCCAAGACATCATTGCCACCGTGGGTTCCGTGCCGGACCGGTCCGGCAAACCGGGGGTTGATCTGGCGAAGGTGGAAGCCTTTTTCACCGAACTCGCCGCCTTCGACGCTTGGGTGAAGAAGTCTGAGGCGGACGCCGCGACGATCCTCCCGTTGGCGGCTGGCACGGCGGCGGCGGTGGCGGCGGTGAAAGCCGTCAAGGTCAAGGTGGATGACTACTTCGGCCGGTGTCGCTTGGCGGCCTTCGACCCGCGGGCGCTCGCCGCGTTGAACCGCGAAGAGAAAGATTTCTTGGCCGTGGCGACGAAAGATCTCTCCATCACGGCGACTGAAGTGGCGAGTTTCCCACTCGCCCAAGTCGCGGCGGGCAAGGCTCTACCCTTGCTCAACGGAGCTAATCCGGCCTGGAGTGCGGCGCTTGCCACGCTGCGGACAGCGGCGGTGAAACCGCTGCTCGGAGAACTGTCTGAACTCACCGAAGCCGACTGGGCGACGCTCACGGGCAAGCTCGGCGCCTTTGAGTGTTGGCAGGCCAGCAAAGCGGGGGCGGCCGTGGAGAAGCTCGGACTGGAACGGGTGCGGGCGATCCTCGCCGGGAACCCCAAGGCGGGACTCCTCGCGTTGATTGCGCAAGACACGGCTGAAGAGGCCAACGCCAACGCCATCGCCCAAGTCAACCAGTTGGTCCGCTTCGTCCGCGACCTTTACCGGTTGACGACCAACTTTGTAAATTTCGAGGACTTCTATGACGGCACGGAACCCGCGATTTTTCAGGCCGGCACACTGTTCCTTGATCAACGGAGTTGCACGCTGTGCCTCACCGTCGAGGACGCCGGCCGACATGCCTCGATGGCCGGGCTCGCTGGCACCTACATCGCTTACGTCGACTGTGTGCGGAAGGGCAGTGGCGAAAAACTCAGCATCATGGCCGCCTTCACCGACGGCGACAGCGACAACCTCATGGTCGGTCGCAACGGTATCTTCTACGACCGCAAGGGGCGCGACTGGGACGCGACGATCACCAAGATCATCGACAACCCCATCAGCATCCGGCAGGCCTTTTGGTCCCCCTACAAGAAGCTCGTGCGGCTGATTGAGGAACAAGTCGCCAAGCGTGCGGCGGCGGCGGATGCCGAGGCCAACTCCAAGTTAGTCACTGCGGCCACGGCTGCGGCCAACGCGGATAAGGTGAAACCGGCTGAACCCAAGAAGGTGGACGTCGGCACGGTGGCGGCGATGGGCGTGGCCTTCGGCGCCTTGGGCACGGCCTTCGCGACGATTGCCGGGTATGTGTCTGGGCTCTTGAAACTGCCGTTCTGGCAAGTGTGTCTCGCGCTGGTCGGCCTGCTGTTCTTGGTGTCCGGCCCCTCGATGCTCATCGCCTGGCTCAAGCTGCGGAAACGTAACCTCGGTCCGATCCTCGACGCCAACGGCTGGGCCGTAAACGCGAAAGCCCGGGTCAACGTGCCCTTCGGCACATCGCTCACCGGCGTGGCGAAACTCCCGCCCGGGGCCCAATCCGCCGTCGCGGACAAGTTTGCCGAGACGCCGCCCGCTTGGCCCAAGTTCTTGGCCTTGTTGGTGGCGCTTTGTTTCGTTTACAGCTTCGCCAACCACTTTCAATTGGCGCCGGTGCTGAGCAGCGAGGGTAAGGTGATCATTCCTCGCTTCGATGAAAACGCCCAAGCAGAGGCCAAAAAGGCCGCGGCGGCGAAGGTGGCTGCCGACGAAGCCGCCAAGAAGGCCGCCGAGGCTGCCCCGGCAAAATAACCGACGGTAAGTTCTCCAGCCCGGCTCCCCTGTGGAGCCGGGTTTTTCTATTTTGGGTAGGCAATGGGTGAACCTCGGCTTGTTTGCGGAGGGAAGAATTCCTAAGCTTTCCCAGTCGTTCGAAAGGTCAACCCGGCCGGTCCCGAATGGCTCGGTGTGGTTGAACCGAGCCCCAGTCTGGCTGTTCCGGGTCGGCCTAACCCTAGCTTCCCTCCTAAAATCATGACTCTATCCCGCCGTCTCTTCGCTGAGTTTCTGGGCACCTTCTGGCTTACGCTGGGCGGCTGCGGCAGTGCGGTTTTGGCCGCCGCCTTTCCGAATGTGGGTATCGGTCTGCTCGGGGTCGCCTGTGCCTTTGGCCTCACCGTGCTGACGATGGCCTATGCCTTCGGTCACATCTCCGGTTGTCACCTGAATCCAGCGGTTTCGTTGGGCCTAGTGGTGGGCGGCCGGTTCAAGGTGTCGGAGCTCGGGCCCTACATCGTGGCGCAGGTGGTAGGGGCAGTGGCCGGCGCGGGCGTGCTCTACTTGATGGCCAGTGGCAAGGCGGGTTTCGACCTGAGCGGCGGCTTCGCTGCCAATGGTTTCGGGGCGCATTCGCCGGGCGGCTATTCGCTCTTGGCCGGTGCGGTGAGCGAAGTGGTCATGACGTTTATGTTTTTGCTCATCATTCTCGGGGCGACGGATGAACGTGCGCCGAAGGGGTTTGCGCCCCTCGCCATCGGCTTGGGTTTGACCTTGATCCACCTGATTAGCATTCCGATCACCAACACCTCGGTTAACCCGGCTCGCAGCACGGGCCCCGCCCTCTTGGTCGGCGGCTGGGCTTTATCACAATTGTGGCTGTTTTGGGTCGCTCCCCTGCTGGGCGCGGTCCTCGCAGGCGGGGCGTATCGCTGGCTCGGTGGCGCGAGGAAAGTTTGAGTAAAGCAGTGGGTTTGGAGGCAGCGGCTGGGAGCGGCGGCCACTGGTTCCGCCGAGGGCTGAATCGGGGTTGCGAAAAGCGATTCGCGCGCCCCAAGGAAGCCCCTATCCTGCGGCCCCGTGAGCACTGCCACCAACGCCCCGGCCGGCGCGCCGAAGCACACCAACCGCCTCGCGCTGGAGAAATCGCCCTACCTGCTCCAGCATCAGCACAACCCGGTGGATTGGTTCCCTTGGGGCGAAGCCGCCTTCGAAAAAGCGCGCCGGGAAGACAAGCCGATCCTGCTCAGCATCGGCTACTCGACCTGTCATTGGTGCCACGTGATGGAGCGGGAATCGTTTGAGGACGAGGCCACAGCCAAGGTGCTCAACCAGCACTTCGTCAGCATCAAGGTGGACCGCGAGGAGCGGCCCGACCTCGATAAGATCTACATGACCTTCGTGCAGATGACGACCGGCAGCGGGGGCTGGCCGATGAACGTCTTCCTGACGCCGGATCGCCAGCCGTTCTACGGCGGCACCTACTGGCCGCCGGCCCCGAAACAGGGCCGGCCCAGCTTCTCCCAAGTGCTGGCGCGCGTGGCGGAATTGTGGCGGGAAAAACGCTCCGACATCACCGATTCGGCGAACGAAATCACCGCCCGACTTCAGTCCCTGGCGGAGCATGATTCCCACAACGCGTTTCCCGCCGGAGAACGCGAATTGCACGGGGCGGGGCAATCCTTCCTCCACGAATACGATCCTCACCACGGCGGCTTCGGGGGCGCGCCCAAATTTCCCCGGCCGAGCCAGCCGCTGTTCCTGCTGCGTTACGCCCGGCGTTTTGGCGAGACGGACGCGCTCAAGGCCGTGTTGCACACCTGTGACGCGATGGCTCGCGGCGGTATGTATGACCAGTTGGGCGGCGGTTTTGCGCGCTACTCGGTGGACGAGAAGTGGCTCGTGCCGCATTTCGAGAAGATGCTCTACGACCAAGCTCAACTCGTGCAGCTCTACCTCGACGCCTACTTGGTCAGTGGCGAAGCCCAGTTCGCCGAAGTGGCCCGCGAAGTCATTCGCTACGTGTTGCGCGACCTGACGCATCCCGGAGGCGGTTTCTACTCCGCCGAAGATGCCGACAGCGAAGGCAAGGAGGGGAAGTTCTACTGCTGGACGCACGACGAACTGTCCCAACGGCTCACCGTCGAGGAATTCAACGTGGCGACGCGCTATTTCGGGGTGACCCGAGCCGGCAACTTCCTAGACCACAGTGATCCGGAGCCGTTGCCGAACCAAAATGTCCTCAGTCTCGCAGACCCCAAATTGGTGGCGGCGGACCAGCCGCTGCTGGAGGCGGCGAAGGCGAAATTGCTGGCGGTCCGCGCCCGCCGGGTCCGGCCGCATTTCGACGACAAAGTCTTGGCCTCGTGGAATGGCCAGATGCTGGGCGCCGTTGCCCGGGCGGCGGTCGTCCTGCAAGAGGAGGACTTCAAGCTCGCGGCCGAGCGCAACCTCGCCTTCCTCAAGGCGAAACTTTGGGACGCCCAAACAAAGACACTTTACCACCGTTGGCGGGATGGGCACCGCGACGACGTCCAGTTACTCGACGCCTACGCCAACCTGTTGGCCGGCGTAGTCGAACTCTACGAAGCCACCGTGGATCCCCGCCATCTGGAGTTCGCCGTGGAATTGGCGGAAGCGACCATGAAACGCTTTTACGACCCGACCCACGGCGGTTTTTGGCAGACCACGGCCGACGCCCCGCACCTGCTGTTGCGCACCAAGGAGGACTACGACGGCGCCGAACCCAGCGGGAATAGCGTGGCGGCGCTCGTGTTCCTCAAGCTGGCTGCGATCTGCGACCGCAAGGACTGGCGGGAAGCCGCGGAGAAAACGATCCGACTCTTTGCCCAACGCCTGCACCAGATGCCGCAGGCCGTGCCCCACCTATTACTGGCGCTCGACGACGCGCTTCAGGAGCCCAAGCGGGTGGTGCTGGTGGGTGATTTCACCTGTGGCAGCACGGCGGCCTTGCTGCGCACGGCCCACAGCGTCTTCGAACCGCACAAGGTGGTGCTTGGTAATGCGGGTCCGGTCGACCCCTTCGCCAAGACCCTGCCCATGAATGAGGAATTCGCGCAGGCCTACTGCTGCACGGGCACCGCCTGCCGGCCGCCGACGCGTGACCGCTCGCAGGTGCTGGAATTCTTAAAGACCCAACCCAAGCTTCAACCGTAGGCGGAATGGGGCTGACTACGGGCTTGGAGGCGGCTTAAAGGCGCGGCAATTTTTCAACGAGGGTCGCAAATTCGGCGGCGTTGAAGGCGCGCAACGTCGTGGCCTGCACGTTGCCCAAGCCCGCCAAGGCGATCATGAGCGAGGCCACCACGGTATCGTTGGGCGCTTCGAACAAGAGGGCGCCATCGTAGGCCCCGAGCGTCCACAGGGTTTGAGTGATCTTCACACCAGCCTTCTTGGCGGCCGCTTTGAACGCGGTGGCGCGGTGGGGCGACTCGTGGACGTTTTGCAGTCCTTGGGGTGTGAACTTGAGGAGGGCAAGATAGGTAGCCATGGGATAAATAACCTTTTTAGGGCGGATTAAGGAACCACCCTGCCGCACCGATGAAGGGTAGGCTGCGCATCACTTGTTGAATGCGAGTCCGGGTTTGGTGCTGCCTCCTACAAGGTTGCATCGGCCGTGATCGCTCTGGAGATTCCCCGCGTGCCCGCCGAAATCACCTCGCCTACTGAGTCCGTCCGGGTGGCCCTGCATTGCCGCCGCGTGCGCCGCGTGGCGCGCTGGTTGGGTCGGGTGGCGGCGTGGAGTGTGCTTGCGATTGGAGCGGTCGGACTTCTGAGCGCCTTGTTGTCAGGGCGCGGCGGGGGGGGCTTGGGACTGACCGGGGCGCCTTGGTCCAGCAGTCTGGCGATCGGTTTTTTCGCGGGTGGACTTTCTCTCTTGCTGGCCTTGCCCGAGGCGTTTCGCCCGCCGCTGCGGCCGCAAACGGGCCGGTCCCACCGCTGGCGGGCGCTCTCGCTGGGGTTTGCCCTGATCAGTGGCCTCAGCGGACTCAAGACCCTGCTGTCCGGAGCTTCGCCGCTGTTCGGCATATCGACGGTCTTGGCGGGTAATTTGGTGGTCTTGGCGGCGGCGTTGTGGGCGTGGCGGTGGCGCCCGTGGTTACGGTGGGTCCAACTGGCGGTGGGCCTCGCCGGCGCCGGCGCTTGGTTTCAACTGATCCTGACGGCCTATGGTGGAGCGCCCGGGCCGGGGGTGGACGGGGCCGGCGCATCGGTGTTGCTGGCCATGGGTTTGCTCATGCTGCGTCCGTTTGACGGCTGGATGCGGCTGGCCATCGACAGTCATCTGGCCGGTCGTTTGTTGCGCCGTTTGCTGCCGGTCGCGTTATTGCTCCCCTTTACGGTCGCGTTGCTGCGGTTGGCGATTGAACGCCATCTGCCCTTGGCGCCCGGCACTGTGCTCGCAGGCATCACTTTTTTGCTCGTAGTCGGCCTTGTCTGGGTGTCGCTGTCGAATGCCTTGGTGATTGACCGGGTGGATCGGCAACGTCGCCGGCTCGAACTCCAGGCGGAGCGCAGCCTGTGGCGGGCGGGACGCGCGTTGGCGCACGCGCACGCTTTCTTCGAGGGTGCGCCGGTTAGCCTGGTGGTCATTGGCGAAACTGGCTTGGTGGAATCCCTGAATGGCCAGGCCGAGCAAGCATTTCGGTGGCGGCGGGACGCGGTGGTCGGAAAATCTTTGTTCCTGCTGGCCGGGGTTGGGCACGAGGCCCCATGGAAAGCGCTCTTGGAAAGCGTCGGCGATGTTGGGGACAGCCGGCCGCAGCCGGCCCTTGCGGAACTCGTCTGCCGGCGCCAAGACGGCACGCAATTCACGGCTGAAGCGGGCTTGCGGGTGTCTGCGCGCGGCGACCACCGCTTGGTCGTTATTCATTTGCAGGACATCACCGCGCGCAAACACGCGGAAGTCCAGTTGGCCCAGCGGGAGGACCGATTGCGGGAAGCCCAGCGGCTCGGGCGCCTCGGGTATTGGGATTGGGATGCGGCCACCGAGCAAGTGACGTGGTCCGAGGGCTTGTGCCACATCATGGGCGTTCCGGCTGGCACCGCCGCCCCACGGCTCATGGAGCAGTTGCAGGATTACCCCAGTGACAGCCGGGCGTTTCTGGAACATGCCCTCAAGCGGGCGTTGAAACAGGGCGTGCCCTATCGGTTGGAACTGACTTTGTGCGGGCGTGATGGCACCACCCGGGAAGTGCTCGCGGTCGGCGAAGCTCGGTTTGGGCGCTCGGGTGAGGTGGCCGGCCTGTTCGGTTCATTGCAGGACATCAGCGAGGCCAATGCCACCCGGCGGGCGTTGGAGGCCACCTCGGATCGGCTGCGCTTGGCGACGGCGGCGGCGCAGATCGGGGTGTGGGATTGGGACGTGGTCCATGACCGGCTTTCGTGGGACGACCGGATGTTTGAAATTTACGGGCAGTCGCGCGCCGAATTTGGCGGCGCCAGCCGAGATTGGCGGCAACTCGTGCATCCCGAGGATACGGAACGGGTATTGGCGGAATTACGGTCGGCGTTCACTGATCCGGGCGGGTTCCATACGGAATTCCGCATCCTCTGGCCGGATGCCTCCGTGCACCACGTGCGAGGCGATGGTTTGGTGCAAAAAGATCCGTCCGGCCGGCCCGTGCGGGTGTTGGGCACCTACTTGGATGTGACGGAGCCGCGGGCTGCCGAGGAGCGCCTACGCCGGAGCAAGGACGCCCTGCGCGAAAGCGAAGAACGCTTTCGCCTAGGTTTTGAGTCGGCCGGTATCGGCATGGCTCTGGTGGCACCGGAAGGACGCTGGATCAAAGCCAATCGGGCGCTTTGCAGCATGCTTGGCTACACGGAACAGCAACTCACCGGGCTGCGTTCGCAGGAAGTCACCCATCCGGACGATCTGGGGAGTGATGAGTCGCTGGTGGCCAGTGTCTTGGCGGGGCACCTTAAAAATTTCCAACGCACCAAACGCTACCGGCACCGGGACGGCCACACTCTGTGGGCCCATGTGACGGTGGCCTTGGTGCGGCATGCCGACAGTCGCCCGCTCTATTTCGTGTCGTTGATTGAAGACATTACCCAACGGCGGGAGATCGAAAATCGGGTGACCACGTTGCACGACCAGTTGCGCGGCATCCTGCAATCGTCCCCGGCCCTCGTCGCCTTGTTTGATCGCGCCGGCCGTTACCTGCTGGTCAGCCGTTCGGTGGAGCAGTTGTTGGGTAAACCCGCGACCGAGATGATTGGGCGCCCCTTGGAGGAAGTGGTTCGGCCCGAAGTCGCGACCACCTTCCGTCAGCGCTTGGAACGGTTGGCCCAGACGGGGCGCACGTTTGACGTCGAAGATGTCCGCCAGCGGGAGGACGGCGAACACATCTACCTCGTCACGCTGTTTCCCCTGTTCGACGCCGACGGGCGGCATGTGGCGAGCGGCGCCATCGGCACCGACATCACGGAACAACGCCGTGCCCAGCGGGTCGCTGAAGAAGCCCTCCACGAAAAGGACATCCTGCTTCAGGAGATCCACCACCGAGTGAAGAACAATCTCCAGATCATTTCCAGCCTGCTGCAATTGGAATCCCGGGCGGTCACGGACCCGGTAGCGCGCGAACGGTTCGAGGACTGCCGCAGCCGCGTGCAGGCCATGGCGCTCATTCACGAACGCCTCTACCGCTCGGGCGACCTTTCCGCCATCGACCTAGGGCCGTATCTCGAAGCCCTCGCCGGCCAGATCATCCGCTCCCACGGCCAAGTGCCGCAGCAAATGCTGCAAAGCGTGACCGTCGATGTCGGCCCGGTCGCCATCGAGACCGCGGTTCCCTGCGGCCTGATCGTGGCGGAACTGGTCACCAACGCCATGAAGCATGCCTTTCCGGGGCAGCGGCGGGGCGAATTGCACATCGGCCTGCTCGCCCGGGGTGATCGCTGGGAATTGGCGGTAGCCGATAACGGGGTTGGCCTTGCCGGTCCGGTTGAGCCCCAAGGCGGCAATTCCCTCGGGTTGAAGCTGGTGGAAGCGCTCGCCCGCCAGTTGCGGGGCACCGTCGAGGTGCAAACTCAGGCCGGAACCAAGGTCAAGGTATCCTTCGCGGCGCCGATAGAGAGAGCAGTCACGTCATGAAGGGAACCCCTGCAAGAATTTTGGTGGTTGAGGACGAACAAATCGTCGCCATGGATCTGGAACAGTGCTGCCACGACCTCGGTCACACCGTCGTCGGCAGCGCCAGCACCGCCGACGAAGCGCTCGTCTTCGTTCGGGAACACGACCCCGAACTCGTGCTCATGGACATCAACCTCCGGGGCTCGATTACGGGCATTGATGCCGCCGCGACCATCCGGGAACGCTTTCACAAGCCCGTTATCTTCATTACCGCCTACGACGACGAGGCGACCGTCCTCAAAGCCCGGGTGGCCGAGCCCTACGGTTACCTGCTCAAGCCGTTTGACGGCCGGGAACTCGGCGCCGCCATCCAAATGGCCCTCTACCGACACGAGATGGAACTCGAGCGCGATCGCCTAAAACGCGAACTCGAAGCCGCCCTCGCCGAAGTCAAAACCCTGCGTGGCCTTCTGCCCATCTGTGCTCAGTGCAAAAAAGTCCGCGACGACAACGGCTACTGGCAGCGCATTGAGAGCTACCTCCAAGCGAATACCCAAGTTCGGCTCACCCACGGATTTTGCCCCGACTGCCACGCCGCCATCATGCGCGACCTAGACCGGATGATGGCCGACGGCCAAGGCGACTTGGGCCCGAAGCCCCCCAGCTAGACACACGACGGCTCGCCAATTCACCGATTTTCCTTGGCGGGGGAACAAACCGCCGTGGCGAACCAATCGTTTGCGGAGCGCAAGGTGAGCCGCCCTTCACGGCTGGAGTAGTGCAGCGAAGCGGAGGCCCCGCGTGCTCACGCTCAATTCGGGCAAGTCGAGCTCGTTGAGCACGGCTTCATAGATCGCGGCGCCGATGAGAATTACGTCGGCGCGTTCCGGCGGCAGGCCAGGGAGTCGCCGACGTTCGGCGAGGGGCAGGGACCACAGCCGGGCGACCAAGTCGGTCAGCTCCGACCGGGAAAATCGGGTGCGTTCAATCAACTCCCGGTCAAACGTGCCAACCCCGGCTTTGATGAGCGCGAGGATGGAGGTGCTGCCGCCGACTCCGACGACGCGTTCCGGTTTTCCCCGCGGCCATGGGGTCGCGATGACCGGGGCGACGGACTGGCGGATAAAGGCACCCAACTCCGCACGAGCGTGCGCCAAGGCCGCCGGCGTGGGGGCGTCCCCCGGTTGGAGCCGTTCCAGCAACCGGACACTCCCTAACTGAAAACTCTGCCGAAATTCCGGCCGCCCGTGCTGACCGAGGATGAACTCCGTGCTGCCCCCGCCGACATCCAGCACCAGCAAGCGGGGGAAGGTGAGTTCAGGCGCCGAGCAAACGCCTGCAAACGCCCATTCGGCCTCCGTATCCCCGCTGATGACTTCGACCGGACCATCGGCGGCAGCTTCCAAGGCGTGGATGAGTTCCGCCCGGTTTTCGGCGTCCCGGGCGGCGCTGGTGGCGATCACCCGCACCGTTTCGGCACCCGCTTGGCGGGCCCGTTGGGCGAAGCGCGCCACGGCGGCGGCGGTGGCGACGATGGGTTCGGTTTGGAGCCGGTGGGTTTCGTAAAAGCCACGACCCAGGCGAGTCTGTTCGCTGGTTTCGAGGACGGGTGTGACCGTGCCGTCGGGCGACACGTCGCCAACCAGCACCTTTACGGAATTGGTGCCGACATCGATGACGGCGCGGCGGTTTGCAGCAGAGCTCACAGCCCGTAAGTGGACCGGAGCGTTGGCCGTCGGGTCGAGCGGTTTCAGGTTACAAAACAGCTTGGGTGCGCCTCCCGGAGATTACGTTCCTCGGTCGCAACCAAGCCGACCCTGCACGCCGCTCGTCGAGTGGGCCGTTTCTCAGTTAAAGAGGGCACTCAACTTATCGTCCCAAACGATGGTGTTGATCTGCCAATTCGCCTCGGCTCGATAAAATACAACGGTCCAGCGGATTGCGTGATGGCGGAACTTTTGGAGGTAAATGTAGCGTGCGACTGACGAGCCCGCCGTTTTCACTTCGACGAATTCCGTTCCCACCAAGGTCCCGTAGCGGCGAGCGCCCATGGCCAAAAGATCGCTGGTTTTGACGCGCAGCCCGTCGATCTCCTCCTTTTGCATCGGCCAATGCTCGGCCGCAGTTTCAAAGGCGGCCTTGTAGTTGGCGACCCCGACCGAACGCATGATCGCATCGCACACGGAGCGGGCTTGATCAAGGTTCGCCACCTCGGCGCGGAGCGGGCTGCCAATGAGGGTTGTCAGAAAGCAAACGAGGGCGATTGAAGTAGACGTTTTCATGAGGTGAAAAAAGGGCGGCAGCTCCGCGCGGCTGGCCTTGCTTACCGGTGGTGGCTGGCCGACCCAAGCCGAGGGCTGGATCGCGGCTGAGCCTCGTGGCGTGACGCTCCTGTATTCTGCTCAAACGATCCGGCAGGGCAGGTTCGATGGCTCCACCAAAACCGGTATTCCCACCTCTAAACCGCCCCAGCCCGCGCCGCGGTGGCTCGGCAAAGTGGAGGAGCCCGCCAAGCTGGTTCCGGGAGGGGACGCCGAGGGCTAACCCCTCTAGGGGTTGGAAATTCCTACCCTTGCGGTCCGGTCCTCTAGCGTTCTCGCCGCCGCTTTGGGCCCGGCCACTCGCAGTTGGGAACCACCGGGGTCAGCGAGCGATGGCGCGGAGGAAACGGGCGGCGGAATTGGCCGGGACCGGCACGGTGAGAGTGGTGGGCCCTGTGTTGGTGGCTTGCGGGGTCCAGTTCGTGAAGTCCGCCGAAGTTTCCAGCACCCAGACGAGGTCGGCAGCCGTATTGAGCTGGAGCTTCAGGGCGGAGCCGTCCACCTGCGGTGGGCCGAAGGCCAAGGTGGGCGCGGTCTCGGTATCGGCGCGGCCGGGCGAGCCGCCGGCTTGGTGGCTCGCGCGCCAGTAAGTCGCGCTATTCAGGTCGGCGCCGGCTTGGTCCGCCGGAACGAGAGAATGTCCCTGGCCGTCGGCGAGCGCGGGCCAGGGAGCCGCGTCGTCGTAGGTGAGGCTGAAAATGACGGCCCCACCGGCGGAAGTTTTCAGGGTCACCGTTTCCCCCCCGTTGCTGAGACTGGTGTCGAACGGGCCAAAGATGGGCGTCGTCGAGTCGAGTCGATGGGCGGCGAGGAAGCCGGCCCGGTTGGTGGTGCCGAGGATCACGGCGTAGCCGCCGGGAGCGAGGGTGGCACCTTCGGGGAGGGTGAAATCCACGCCCGCCGTGAAATTGGCGCCGGCGAGGTTGAGCGGTTCGGTGGTGCTGGCGTTGTGCAGTTCGAGGAATTCGAAGCCTTCGGGCGTCGGATTATACATTACTTCTGTGAGGCGAAGGTTGGCCACGAGGGCGGCGCCGTGGTCGGGTTCGCCGGCGGTGAATTCGATGGGTGGCGACCAATTGCTGGTGCGGCCGAGGGCGTCGGTGTAGCGCACTCGGGCGCGGTAAAGGCGACCGACGCGCAGAGCCTCTTGGGGTAGGGTGATTTCTGTCGGGACGGTGGTGAACTCAGCGCTCTCCCACACGGGGGTGATCTCGTAGGGCAGGGGGCGCTCCGGTTGGAAGGCGGGGTGCTCGGGATGCGTCACTTCTGCGACCCGAAATTTCACGGAAGCGAACTGCCCGGTCCCGACAAAATCGGAGGCGCTAACGGTCAGTCGGTTAACGGGGTAGCCGAGCGGGCCGCGGTAAGTGAGCGTGGGTTTCGCGGGCCGCTCGGTTTCGCGGCTGATGGTATCGAGGGAGAAGGTGACGTTGGTGCCGCGGTAGCCGACGTAGCGCTTCATCCATTGGGCGGCGCCAGCAAAGGATTTGGTCACGTTCGAAGCTAGGGCGAAGCGGTAATAGCGGCCGTGTCCGGCTTTGCTGAGGTTCACCAAACCTTGATCGATCATGATCGGGTTGTAATCCCACTGGGCGCGGTCGGCGTCGATGATCGAGGTGGCGTTGGTGCCCCGGACGAGGCGCACATATTCGTCCACCAAGCGGTTGGCCTCATCTCCGTTCCAGAGCAGGTCGCGGATTTCCCGGACGCGGTTCCGAAATTCGCGGGCGATATTGGGGTAACGCGGCGCGGTGGGGTTGAAATTGGAGAGCACGCGACTCTTAAACGGTTCGTCGCCACCGGTCTGGCCGCTGCGATACATGTTGTCCGACCAAGTCAGGTCGAGGTCCCAGACCACGGTCATCCAGCGGCCCTCGTCGGGGTTGCGGTAGAAGAAGTAATTTTTGCCGTCGGCGATGTCGTAGTGATGAATGCCTTGAACGATGGCCTGATAGTTGAAGTAAGCGGGCAGGTTGACGTTGGTGCGCCACCACGCTTCGGTGAGCGAGGCCGTTTGGTTCAAATAGGCGTTTTGAAAGGCACTCAAATCGGAGCCATCCACCGGCCCGGCGGGCCCCAAGTTATTCGCTTCCCCGCCTCCGCCCTCCATTTTGTAGAGGTTGCCGTCGGGTAGCCCGTGTTCTTCGAGAAATCGGCCGTCGGGTTGTTCGAGTGCCAAGTAGAGCCCCCAGAAATCGCCGTTGAATTGATCATTCGGATTGGTCTCCAGAGCTTCATCAATGACGCGAAACTGCACAAAAGCGGTGTTCATCGCGGGTTGACCGGCAAGTTGGAACAGGCGGAAGCCGACACTTTCAAAGAGTCCCTGTTCGCCCCGGAATCCAAAGTCTCCCTGCTGAATACAGGATCCGAGATTGAGTTTGGTCCACGACGTCTTCAGTTGGCGGCCCCAGTTGTCCCGCGGTTGGAAATCGTGGCCGCGGTTGAAGTCGAATTTCCACATGTTCTTCCCCATGGCGTAGCGCCATACGCCGCCCCGCGGCCGCATGCGGATGTGGTCATAGACCTCACCGTCATACACCAAGGTGCCGTTCCAGAAGTATTCGTCGCCGTGGGAGCGGTCGCGCCACGTGCAGTCTTCGACCGACGTCTTTTTGGCGATCAAATGATACACCGGTAGCCGGTTCATTTCGTTGGTTTCGACCGTGAAAGGCGTGCCCAGTGTCCCGGCCAGTCCGGGCTGCACGGCGCCGTTCCAAGCCGGCACGCCGTCGTAAACCAGCAGGGCGAAGTTGGGTTGCGGATCGTCACTGTGGGGCGCCCGGACGGTGGCGCCGAGTTGGTCGCGCGCGAGGACCCGGTAGCGGATCAGGTTGCGGTGGCGCACGAGCTCGGCTGGCAAGGTCGCGAAAAACACGTTGGTGTCGGCGGAGTCGCGCGCCATGGGGAGCTTGGTCCACGCCGTCAGGAAGCGGCTGTCGGTGAGTTCAATGTAATTCCCCGGCGCCACGAGTTGATATTCTAGGGCCACCTCAGCGACCCCCTCGGGATCGGTAACCCGGGCCGAGACGAGGATGGGTTTTTCGCTCTGAGGCTGCTTCGGGAAGTGGTTCACCTGCCGGATGGCGGGGGGGGCGTTGGTGGCAAACGCGCGGTTTTGCCGCCCGGGAGTGGCGCCCACCCCCTGCGGGGCAGCGGCTGACTTAACACGGGCATCCAAGAAGCAGTCGGAACTGTTGCTGAGGTCCACGTTGGCGACTTGGAACGCCAGCACATTTTCGCCGTCGCGCAGGACATTCGGTGGCAGCACCAAGTCGTAGACGTCGTAGCTATTGCTTTCCCGCGCGCCGCCGATGGCAGTGGCATCAAAGGCGACCTGGCCCGGGGGCATGCCCACGGCGAGCAGTTCCACTCCGTTCAGCCAGACTTTGAAACCGTCGTCGAACAGAACTTCGAGGCGCAACGCGCGGAGGCTGGCGGCGTCACCGACGACGAAGCGTCCCCGGAGGAAAAATTGCCGGTAGGCTCCCCGCATGTCGTTGAAGGGGGTGCCGAAACTCACGGCGGGATCGTAACCCAGCGGCGCTTGGCCGGTGGCCCAGGCCGAGTCATCAAAGGAGGACTCGCGCCAGGCTGAAAGCGGCTGCGAGGGTTCGGCCGTGCCCTTGAAATAGCGCCAGTTGGCGCCGGCTGGGATCAGTGGTGGAGCTTCCGGCAGCGCGGCTCCGGTTGTGGAAGGTCGCCAATTGGACCCGAGCGAGTTGTCGAGCTGTGGATTGATCAACTCGATGGAATAGCCGGGGGCGTCGCCGACGGTGGGCCAGGGGAAGCCCAATTGGTAATCAACCTGATCAATCACCGTTCCGGCAGCATCCCGGAGCACGACTGGATCGTCGGAGCGAGCCAGCTTGCCAGTCCAAGGACCGAAGGCGGCGGGGGAATTGAATTTTTGGCCCAGCGCGGCCGGATCTTCCGCCACCAGCACATAGCCCCCTGCGGCGACTTCGGCGCCCACTGGGAAGGTGAATTGAATGCCGGAGGTGAACTGCCAACCAGTCAGCGGAACAGTGGTCGTTCCCGGGTTGTGCAATTCGATGAATTCCACCCGCTCCCCCTTCACGTCGGGCGCGTAATGGAGCTCATTGATCACAATCTGCGCGTGCGCGACGGCCAAGAGGCACGGGGCAAGAGCCGGGAACAATTTCATGCGATTCGAGAAGGTGGCTGAGTCATTTGCCGTGGGCAAGACGACACCCTCTTTGGCCGATTTAGCGCGGCCGGCTCGGCCTTCGGCTTGGTGAGTTTCCAGCCGGTGGGCGAAGTCTGGGGAGCCGGGGGGATAAAAAAACCGCGCCCGAGTGGGGCGCGGTTGGCGAAGGTGAGACCGGGTCAGAGATGGCTTTTGCCCAACTCTTCGTTGGTGACGGCGTTGAAGATGCGCCACTGCTCGGTGTGAAAAGTGACTTCCGGGCGAAACGAGAGTTTCGCGAAGAATTTTTTCTCCAGTTCGATCAGCAGCTTCTCATCGTCCGTGCGCAGGCGATCCAGCACGCTTGGGTGGCAATGGACGCGGAGTTGGTAATCCTCATCGCTGCGCGCCCGCGCCTTCATGATCGAGGTTAGCTTGCGTTGGATTTCCACGCTCATGCTCTCGGGGCTCTTCAGCACGCCCTTGCCGCGGCAGTGCGGACAGTCGTGCAGCATGGAGGCGGCGACGGATTCCGTGTGGCGCTGGCGGGTCATCTCCATCAAGCCCAACTGGGAGAGCGGGAGGACGTGAGTTTTGGCCCGGTCGCGTTTGAGATTTTCGCGCATGCGCTGGAAGACGCGCTGTTGGTCACCGCGGGACTTCATGTCGATGAAATCGAGCACGATGATGCCCCCCATATTGCGGAGCCGGAGTTGGCGGCAGATTTCGTCGGCGGCCTCCAAGTTGACCTTGAGCAGGTTTTGGTCGTGGTCCTTGGATCCCTTGTGGCGACCAGTGTTGACGTCGATGGCCACGAGGGCCTCGGTTTCATCCACGATGAGGTAACCGCCGCTCTTGAGGGTGATTTGTCGGCCGAAGGCGTTTTCCAACTGCTTGCTGATGTTGAAGCGGTCGAAGACAGGTTGGGCTTCGTTGTAGAAAAACACTTTCTTCGCGGACCGTGGGCTGATCCGTCCGATCAGGTCGCGCACGCGTTCGTATTGCCGGTTGTCGTCGATGACGATGCGGGTGACCTCTTCGGTGAGGAAGTCGCGGACGGTGCGTTCGATGAGGTCGGGTTCCTGAAAGACGCAGGACGGCGCGGGGCCGGTTTTGATCTTCTGCTGAATGTTGTTCCACTCCTCCAGCAACATGGCGAGGTCGCGGATGAAATATCGCTTCAGCTTCTCTTCGCCAGCGGTGCGGACGATGACGCCCATGCCTTCGGGGATGCTGAGTTCACGGACGATCTTCTTGAGGCGCTGGCGCTCTTCGGGGTTCTC
>CAIJLV010000135.1 GCA_903821635.1 uncultured Verrucomicrobiota bacterium
CACCCTGAGACTGGGCCAGGTAAACCGCTCCTCGCTCGGGCTCAACAGCCTTCAAATGGGCGGGGTCCGGATACTGGGAACCACGCGGGCCGGCAGCGTCATCGCCGAACTGGCCACCGTGGATGGCGAAGTGCTGTTGCGAAAAATCGGCGCCGACGGGGCGGTCTTGGAAACGTTCCTCCCGCCCCCGATCACGGGGAACACGGCCGCCAGCAGCTTCCCCACGATTTACGACCCCACGGTTGCCACGGTTTCCCAGTTTGAAATGTTCAGCTACTCGGGGCTCATCCGCGACGCCGCCGAACTGGCCGACGGCTCATTCGTAGTCGGCGGTGACTTCCGGCAATTCCCCACTGCGGCGGCCGGCCCACTGGTTCTGCTCACGCCCAACGGCACGGTGGACACCCGTTTCAAACCGCTGGCCTTTGGCGTTTCTCGCCCGTTCTCGGTGCCCTCGATTCTGTCCGTGGTCGTGGATGGCGAGGACCGCATCTACGTGGCGGGCAATTTTGATCGCTACGGCGGTGCCCCCGTGCGCGGCTTGGTGCGCCTCGACCGCCAAGGCCGGCTCGACCCCACGTTCGTCAGCCCGATCATCTTTACGGACTATCCGAGCCCTAGCGCGGAATTGGTGCTGAACGATTCCACGCTCTGGGTGGGTGGTTCGTTTCGGGCCCCCGAAGCAACTTTCCCGCGGGCCTTGTGGAAGCTCGATCTCGGCCACGTCAACGGCCTGCCGCCCATCCAGACCACAGTTGAGCCCGGGGGCCAATTCTCACTCCAATGGTCGGCCGCGCTGACCAACGTGGTCTTTGAAGCGGCGACCGACTTGACCGGCGACGGCAATTGGCAGCCCGCCACCCTGACCGTGACCGAGTCGGACGGCGTCAAAAGCGTGACCTTACCGCTCGCAGCGAAGACTGAATTCTTCCGGATTCGGCGCCTCACGCCGTAATCCCGGACCGGCCACCGACGAAGCCAGCGCGGCCCAGCTCCCGCCAGATCCTATTCCCGTTCAGTCACCGTTTCGGCGGTGACTTTTTTTGCTCCGAAACGCCCGGTGACTTGGCACCAAACGGACTCACTTCAAGTCCTCACCGCCGAGACCGCCAAGGGTCCAATCCAAGTTGTAGATCAGCGTCGCGCCGTCTTTGAATGGGGCATTCAGTCGCTCGTAGAGCGCGAACTCGGCATGCCCATCCACGAACAAGAGCGACATGCCCCGCGGGCCGTGGGCGGAGCTGGCCGTGCCCTTCTGCACGTTGTTCCACTTGCCCTTGGCACTGGCAAAACAGGGGGAAATGGCCTTTTTTGTCGGCGATTTCACCTCGTTGACCCGACGAACCTTGAGCGTCGCCCCATCGTCGGTGTGGTAGAACTGGTTGTAGTAGTAGTAAGAACTGGGAAAGAGCAGTTGGTTGGTCGGGATGGATTTGGTCGCTAGCGCCCACTCGAGGTTGAAGCCGCGGCCCTGTTCGGCGGGACACCGGTAAAACGCGCGCGAATTCGTGCTGATGTAGGGATCCAGTTGCCGGAGCAAATCCACAAAACCCATCTGCGGCCAATCACGGCCGGAATAGGGAAACTGGTCCCGATTATCCAACGTGTAGAGCGAGTAGGTGATACCCAATTGCCGGAGGTTGGAACTGCAGCGTGCCTGGTGGGCCTTCGCCTTCGCCTTCGCCAAGGCGGGTAGTAACATGCCCGCCAGAATCGCGATGATGGCGATCACCACCAGCAATTCGATCAGGGTGAAGGCGGCGCGGAAGCGGGTCGGGAACCGGGGCGCAGAACGGGGGTTAGCGAAGTCCACGAGGGAAAGCAGAACCGCCCGCCTACAGCCTGTCGAGAGCCAACCCTAAGGGACTGGGTTGGCTCGGTTCGGCGGACATCAGTGGCGTCACCTTGGTTTGCCCTAGGTCGCCGCTGGGCGGCCACCACAATTGGGCAGGTTCCCGCGTTGGCCCCCGGTTTATTCGCGCAACCGCAGGCGAAAAAAGGCCGCCTCCAACGTCGAGGACACCGGCAACTGGAGCGTTGCTCCGTCATTTTCCGGTAGGCCGCTCAACGGAACCCAAGCCCCCAGATCCAAGCGGCCGCGCTGTTCCGCCACGTAGTTGGTGCCAGCGGCTGACCAAGTCAACAGGAGCCCGGTGGTGGGCAACAACTCCACGTTCAAGTGAGGCAGGGCGGAACTAACGATTAGGGTAGCGCTGTTGTTGGCCAAGTTGCCGTCGGGCACGCCGTTCGTCACGGCGGTGGCGAGCGTAAAGGTCCCGGGAGCGCCGACCTGCAAGCGGATGATCATCACCACCGTCTCGCCGGGCAAAAGGGTGCCGGCATTCAACTCAATGACGCCCGCGGCCAAGGTGAACGGCTTGGTGCTGGACGCATCGAAGTAAGTGACCCCCTCGGGCACCGTAAACAGCCCGATCGTGTTGGTCCCCGGCACGGTGCCGAAGTTGGACAACCGCCAAGTGCAAACCAGCGAACCGAAGGCCACGGCCGGATTTTCCGTGACGACCAACGTGGTCCGCAGGTCCGTGCTGGTGCCTAAATAGAAGCTGTCCGCAGTCGTGAAGGAACCTTCGGGCGTCGCGACCGTCAGCCGCCCGGTCGTCGCGCCAACCGGCACCGTGGCCACGAGGTTCGTGCCTTGAACGACGCTGAAAACCGCCTTCACCCCGTTGAAGGTCACGTTGGTCACGGCGGCCAGATTGGCCCCAGTCAGCGTCACTGGCGTGCCGACGGGACCGTATTTCGGGATGAAGCCGGTGATCGTCGGGTCGTTACCCAGCACTCGAAACTGGCTCAAACTTTCGTCAGCCCCACCCGGTCCAGTGACCTTGATCAAACCGCTCCTAGCCTCGGCGGGAACCGCAAAACTAATCTGAGTCGCGCTGTCCACGGTGAACCCGGGGACGTCCGCGAGGCCAAGCGCCACAGCGGTCGCGTGGGTAAAGTTTTTGCCGGTGACCCGAACCACGGTTCCCGACGTGCCTTGGGACGGGGTGAAACCCGTCACGACCGGCGCCAGGTAGAAGATCCCCGCCGACGAGTTGGTGCCATTCGCCGTGACCACGCTGATGGGCCCGGAAACCGCGGTGGACGGGACAACCGCCGTGAGCCGCGTGGTCGAAATATTGGTGAAACGATCCGCCGCCACCCCACCAAACCGAACCGCCGTCGTGCCGCCCAGCGCCGTGCCATCCAGCGTCACCACCGTGCCGGGAACGCCCCCCGCGGGACTGAAGGCCGTGAGGTCAGGCAAAACGAGGAAATCCGTGGTGGTGATGAACGCCCCGCCCGGCGCGGTGACGCTGAGTTTGCCGTTCACCGCGTTGGCCGGCACCACGGCTTGGAGGTTGGTGTTGGCGGTGACGGTAAAGGTGGCGGCCAAATTCCCGAACTTCACCGCGGTCGTGCCAGTGAAGTTCGAGCCGTAGAGGTTGATGGTCTGCCCAATGGTCCCGCGGGCGGTAAACGCGCTGATGATCGGCTGGAGATAGAGCAGTTGCGAGGAGGTCACCGTCCCGGCCAGCGTGGTCACGGTGATCGGCCCGGTGCCGGCTCCCGCGGGGACTTGGAACTGGATGTTGGCCGGCGAAGTCACTGCGCCGACCGTGGCTAGGACGCCGTTGACGAACACCCCCACACCGTTGCCCGGATTGGCAGGATTATTGGGATCATCGAAGTTAGCGCCCCGGATGTAGATGCGTTCGCCGATCACCGCCTTGGCCGGCAAAACGGGCTCGCCGAAGAGGTCGAACTCACGAAAAAAAACCTCGATCCGCGGCGCCACCTGGAAGTTGGCGAAGGTGGAATCCTGGCCGCCCGTCGTATAAACGCTGACCGGGCCGGACAAAGCGTCACCCGGGACTATCGCCCGGATTTGGGTGGCGTTGATCAACTGCGCCGTCGCTTTGATGTTGTTAAAGAAGACGTCGGTCAGCCCGATGAAATTCTGCCCGCTGATCGTCACAACTGTGCCCGGAGCGCCACGCCCGGGACTGAAGGCGCTAATCTTCGGAAAAGCCGCCCAAGCCGCGTGGGTCGTCAGCAGCAGGGCGAGGGCGGAACAGAGAAACCGGGTCAGGGCAGTCATGAATGAGGGCGAGGGAAGCAAGAGGATGGGTTCACACTTGTCAAAGCACCTTTCTGCCTGCCCGCAGGCAGCGAATGGAGCGCTCGTTTCGGGTTTGCTCATACCGCAACCCATCGCAGTCCGCCGCTGGGTTGGCGAATCAGATCCCGTCCCAAAACAATTCCAGAGCGAAGCCCGCCAAGGCTCGGCAGGAAGGCCGATACCAGTGGCTTAGGGTGCCTCCCGATGAGGGCTGGACGGGGAACCCCACCGTCATCCCCAGCCATGCCGAAGTCCTCCTTTTACAACCATCCGGCGGTGCGCCAGCGCCTGATCGAATTCATCGGCGGCGACTCTTTGGAAGCAGCCACCGCCGCCTATCTGACCCATTCCGACGGTCAACCGTTTGACCGGAAGGAGCTGCACCCCGCACGGGAGCTCGACTGGTTCCTCGAACGCAATCTCGACATCTCCCGGTCGCTCGCTGACTCGACCTCGCAACTGCTCCACTTGGACATCGAGTATGTGAACTTCGACTCGCCGGCCGAGGCGTTTTTGGCGCCGGCGCGGGCCTTCGAGTTGCAGGAACCTGTGGTCCGCGTGATCGAGTCGCAGTTGCTCCAGTGGGGCATCCGCCCCCTGCATCTCGTCACCGGTCAGGGGCATCACTTCGTCTGGCGCATCGGCCGCACGGGCGAACTGGCGGGGCGCATTGCCGCACTCTGTCCAGCCCCCGAAGTCCTGCCGGAATGCGCACGGCGGGTGCCCCCGGAATTTACCACCGTCATCGACTTGGAGGCGCAGCGGGCCTTTGGCGCCCTGTCGCTCATCATGGAATACGTGGTGCACCGGGTGAAGGCGGAGGCGGCCCGA
Organism: uncultured Verrucomicrobiota bacterium; assembly: GCA_903821635.1. Taxonomy (GTDB): domain Bacteria; phylum Verrucomicrobiota; class Verrucomicrobiia; order Limisphaerales; family UBA9464; genus CAIWAH01. The sequence goes on from CAIJLV010000135.1 coordinate 4,958, forward strand.
GTCTCCGCGTTGCCGGTGGAGATCACGGCCGTGCACGTCGGTTCAGGCACCACCGCGCAGCGCGAAATCATCTCCTTAGACACCTCGGAATACGGCGACCCGCTGCACACGCGCATGGTGCGGATGCCCTTCACCAACTACCTGAAACCCTGGCTCAACGGCCTCGCTCGGTCGCTCCAGATCGAACACGCGATCCCCCGCTTGCACGCCATTCCGCTTCACGAAATGGACATCTACCAAGCCCTGAAGGTGCGCCAGACCGAAGCGGCCGTTCTCGAACTCGCCAGCCGGGCGGGCGTGGGCATTCCCGAACAGGCCGCAGGCACCGCCCGCCTGCTGGACGCCTACCTAGCTTCGCCCCTCCGCCAGTTTCACGAGTATTTCTACGCCGACCAACACGATGACCGGGGCCGCTGGTCGCAGACCTACGACCACACGCCGCTGACCCACTTCCCGCCCTGCATGCGGCACATCGTCCAATGGCCGAACGACCTGCTCCTCAAACCCGCCGGCCTGCAACTGGTCACCCGCTGCCTCCTCGCCAATGGCTGGCATCCGCGCCACATCGCCGGCTTCATCCGGTCGAAGTTCGAAAACCCAATCCACCGCTGGCGCCTGAACTGGGAGGACTACGAACCGGCGACCCGGGCCGATTTCTATGTGCGCCTCTTCGCCGGCCTCTGCGCGACCGGCCTCGACCAGCTCACGGATCTGAACTGCGTCGCCACCCGGGAAAAAGGCTTCTGTCGGCCCCTGCCCAACGGCGGGTGCACCTTGGAACCAATCCGCCTCAAACTCCTCGCCCACCTCTCCTCATGAATCCTTGGCCCATCGGCTTGTCCACCGGCTGTTTCAGCCACCGCAACCTCTTCGACGTGCTGGAGCCCATCCACACCGCCGGCTTTCGCGAATTGGAGATCTGTTCCCTGCCCAAGCACTTGGACTATCACCTGACCGAGGAAGTCCGGCGGGCGGGCGGGCGGCTCCAGTCGCTCGGCTTGCGCCCCTTCTCCTTCCACGCGCCGTTCGCCGAACGGATCGACATCACCTCCCTGGAGGAACCAGCCCGCTTGGCCGCCGTCGATGAATTGACCAAAGCCTGCGAATCCGCCGCGCTGCTCGGCTGCCAAAACGTCGTCCTCCACCCCGGCCCCGAACGGGCCGGTCGGCCGCCGGAAGCGGAATTCCTGCAACGCATGCACCGCGCCGCGGAGTCCCTGAATCAAGTCGCCGCCCGCTGCTCGGAACTGGGCTTGCAAATCCTGCTGGAAAACATGCTGGCGCACCTGCTCTTCGGGCCCGTGCGGGACATGCTTTACCTCCTTGGCGAAATCAATACCTGCAATGTCGGCACCTGTCTCGATACGGGCCACGCCCACTTGGCGGGTGAAATGAGCACGGTGATTCAGAAGCTTTCCGGCCACCTGAAACTCGTCCATGTGAACGACAACTTCGGTGACTGGGACGCCCACCTGCCGCCCGGACAGGGCCGCATCGACTGGCCACAATTCGTCGCCGAACTGAAGCGCAGCGAATTCCACGGCGTGCTGGTCTTGGAAATGGCCGGCTACGCCCACGAGTCGGTGGACGCCATTCTGACCCGCGCCATCCAAGCCCGCGAATTCTTGGGGCGCCTGTGTGAAAACGCCGCCCGAACCGACGCGGCGTGACCGTCAACCGACTTGCGGTTCGCGAAACGCTTGGGTCAGAAACTCCCGGATCACGGCGAGTTCCGGCTCCCCAGCGACGGTGTGCACCTTGTCGAATTCGCGCCACGTCACGTTCAGACCCGCGGCGCGCAAGACCGGCACCTGCTCATCGCGGACGTTCGCCATCGGAATCAGCGGATCCCGGCGGCCGTGCGTAAACAACGCGGGCTGAGCCTGGGCCACCGGCGAAAGTTCCCGGACCATTTGGCTGGGCTCCCACACGTAGCCGCTGATGCCGACGAGGGCCGCCAGCCGGTGCGGATACCGAAAGCCAGCGTCAAACGTCATCAGGCAACCCTGCGAAAAACCCAGCAAACCCGTCTGCGCACTGGGAAAACCCGCCGCTCGCTGGGCATCGAGCACTTGGAACAACAAGTCCCGACTACGCCGAATGCCCGGGCCGGAATCGCCATAAAGGTCATACCAAGAATAACCGCCATAATAGTCGTCCGGCGCGTTGACGAGCAGGTAGTTCAGCCACGGCAACCGGAGCTGTTCCGGCAGCCAGCGCCAGCCCTCCATCGAATCGCCGAGTCCGTGCAGCACGACCAGCAGAGCTTTCGAGGCCGGCTCGGCGGCGGGTATGAGTTCAGTCGTCAGCATGCCAAGAGCCTCCCGCAAAGGGCGCGTTGGGGGCAAAGGATTTGGGCGGGCGACGTGGAGCCCGACCTCGGTCAGCGCCCCCCACTTCCCCACGGTCACCGCGGCGGAGCCGCCTCACGGCTTCAGATACACCTTCAGCCAGTCGAAGATCGTCGCGTGCCACAGCTCGCTGTTGGCGGGCTTGAGCACCCAGTGGCCTTCGTCGGGAAAATACAACAGCTTCGACGGGACGCCTTGTCGTTGCAGCGCGGTGAAGAGCGCTAGGCCCTGGCCGATGGGCACCCGAAAATCGAGTTCGTTGTGGATGATCAGGTTCGGCGTCCGGAACTTCGCCGCAAACTGGTCCGGGGAATGTTTCGCAAAGTCCGGCGTCTGCCACGGAATGCCGTGTTCCCACTCGTCGAACCACAGTTCGTCGGTCGTGCCATACATCGAGTGAAACTCGAACACGCCGCAATGCGTGACCAGCGTCTTGAACTTGTCGGTGTGCCCTTGGAACCAGTTCATCATGTAGCCACCGTAGCTCGCGCCGGCCGAGCCCATCCGCGCCGGATCAATCCACGGCTGCGCCTCCAGATGGGCGAGACAGGCCATGAGGTCGGTGACCACCTTGCCGCCCCAGTCGTGCGAAATCTCGTCGGTGAACTTTTGCCCGAAGCCGGTGGACCCGCGCGGATTCGGCATGGCCAGCACGTAGCCTTGGGCGGCCCAAAGCTGGGCGTTCCAGCGGAACGACCACGAATCCATAAACGCGCCCTGTGGCCCGCCGTGGACCCAGAAGACTAGCGGCCACTTTTTCGCCGCGTCGAACCCGGGCGGTTTGAGAATCCACATTTGCACCGGCACCCCGCCCGCGCCCTTCACGGTCACGGACTCGGGTTCGCCCAACGCCAATTCGGCGAGGCGGGCAGCATTGAATTGCGTCAGCGCCGTCGGGGTTCCACCCGTCAGGGGAACCCGCATGACCTCGGGCGGTGCCGCCAGCCGATGGCGGGTAAAGATGACCTGCCCGGAGGCCGTCACACTCGCCTCGCCGGAAGCGCCACCGACCACCAGCGGTTTCACGTCGTCCCCGGCCGTGGTCACGGTCCACAGCGCCTTGGTGCCCTGGTCCTCGGCTTCGAGCACCAGCGTCCGGCTGTCCGCCGCCCAAGTGATGCCCTCGACCGTGGAGTCGAAATTGGGGGTCAGGCTGCGAATCTTCCCAGAAGCCCGCTCAAGCAGCATCAATTGCCACCGGTCGGCTTCGGCACCCGGCCGAGTTTGCGCCCGATAGGCCAACCATTTGCCGTCGGGCGAAATCCGCGGGGCGCCGTCGGCCGCGGGATTCGTGGTGAGGACTTGGCGCGCGCCCGTGGCAACCTTGATGGCCGCCAAATTGTGGTCTGTCTTCCACGCCTCCTCCGACACAGGCGTCGGCGACTGCGTGTGGATGATTTCTTGGGAATCCGCGCTCCAAACCCAGTCGTCGCCCGCCGAAAAGGTCGAGGACCACGGCACCGCGTCCGCGGGTCCGGGCGTCAGGTCGCGCGGTTCCCCGGTCGCGACCCCGTGACTGACCGGGAGCACGAAGAGGTGTTGGCGGCGGCCGTCCGTCAGGGAATCCCATTTGCGCACGGGCAATTGGGTGAAGACTTGGGCCTTCACCTTGCCCTTTTCCACAGCGTCGAGACGGGCTTGGTTGGCTTGGTCGGCCTTGGCAAAGGTCTGGGTGGAGAACTCGGGGTAGACGGAGGATAGGAAAGCTACCTGTTTTCCGTCCGGCGAAAACGTAGCCCCGCTCGCCCCGGTGCTAAGCGAGGTCAATTGGTGCGCCTCACCGCCGTCCACTGGCAGCAGCCACACTTGGAAGTCCCCGCCGCGGTTGGAGTCGAAGACGAGCCACCGACCGTCCGGCGACCAGCGAGGATGCCGATCCTGCTTGGGCGAATGCGTGAGTCGGCGCGGCGCCCCCCCGGCAGCCGGCACCAACCACAAATCGGAGTTGGTCTTGTTTTCGGCCACGTCGGCGTCGGTCACCACCAAGGCGACCCATTGGCCGTCGGGCGACGGCTGGGGATCACTCACGCGGTGAAACGCCGCCAAGTCGGCAAACGTCAACGGACGCGACTCCGCAGCCAAGGCGGGGACGGCGGCGAACAGGAGTGCGCAACTGGAGAGGCGGGCCAGCGAAGTCATGCGGTCGATTCAGCCCCAACGGATCCCTGCCGCCAAGCTCGCACCCGTTCGCCCCGCCAATTTCCGACCCTGCCAGCACCAGCGGTGCCGAGTTAGATTTCCCGAGCCTGCCATGTTTCGGGCCTCGCCTTTCGTCACCACTTTCCGAAAAATCGCCGACAGTTTTTCCAACCATGCGCGCCCTCACGTCCTTCGCTTCTCCTCGGCGGCAAAACCCGGTCGCCCGCCTGCTGCCCCTCCTGGCTGCGCTTACCCTGGTGCCGGCGGCCGCGTTGGCCGCTCCGGACTTCGCCAAGGAGATCGAACCCTTGCTTGTGAAGCGCTGTTCGGAGTGTCACGGGCCCGACAAACAGAAGGCCGACCTGCGTCTCGACACGCGCGCCGCGGCGCTCAAACCCGCCAAATCGGGCCGGGCCGCGCTCGTGCCGGGCAACGCCGAGGCCAGCGAACTGCTCCAGCGCATCACCTCGACCGATCCGGACGAAGTCATGCCGCCCAAGGGGGAGAAACTCACCGCTGCGGAAGTGGCAACCTTGCGCCAGTGGATCAGCGCAGGCGCAGTCTGGCCCGAAGGCGAGGCGCTCAAGCATTGGGCGTTTCAAAAAGTGACGCGCCCGGAACCGCCGCCGGTCACGCAGCCGCAGGCAGTCGTGCGCAACGAGGTGGACCGGTTCATCCTCGCCCGCCTCAGCCCGGAGCAGCTCACCCAACAGCCGGAGGCGGACCGCACGACGCTCATTCGCCGGGCCACGCTGGATCTGACCGGCCTGCCGCCGACGTGGGCCGAGGTTGAGGCGTTCGTCAACGACCCGGCACCCAACGCCTACGAGCTTTTGGTGGACCGGCTGCTGGCGTCCCCGCATTACGGCGAACACATGGCCCGCGGTTGGCTCGACTTGGCCCGTTACGCCGACTCCAACGGCTACCAGGTGGATCTCGCCCGCTCCATTTGGCCGTATCGCGAATGGGTCATCAATGCCTTCAACCGCAACCAGCCCTTCGACCAGTTCACGATCGACCAGCTCGCCGGCGACCTCGTGCCGAACCCGACGCTGGAGCAGAAAATCGCCACTGGCTTCAACCGCAACACCAAGGTCAACGACGAGGGCGGCGGCGATGCCGAGGAATACCGGACCAAGGCGGTGAAGGATCGCGTCGCCACGCTGGGCACCGCCTGGCTCGGCCTCACACTGGCGTGCGCCGAGTGCCACACGCACAAATACGACCCCATCACCCACGAGGACTACTACCGGCTCTATGCGTTCTTCAACAACAGCACCGACGCCGGCAACTACAGCGTCGGCCCCAACGTCGAGGTGCCGAAACCTGACCTGAGCCAGACCGAAGGCTTCGTCCGCGCCCGGCTGGAGCAGGCGAGAAAGGAGCTGGCTAACGCGGAAGCCAAACTCGCCGCCGAACAAGCGAAGTGGGAGAAGTCCGTCGCGAAAAAGGGTGACGTCTGGCGCGTGCTGAACCTGAAGAACGCCAATTCCACCGGCGGTTCCGGTTACACCAACCTCGCCGACGGTTCGCTGCTCGGCACGGGCGTAAACCCGATCTACGACACGATTTCCGTCGAGGCTGACACCGACCTCACCGGCATCACCGCCGTGCTGCTGGAAGTGCTGCCCGATCCCAGCCTACCGAAGAACGGTCCCGGCCGCTGGGGCGCCAGCGGCAACTTCATCCTCGATGAGTTCGCCTTCGCCGCCGCGCCGAAGTCCGGTCCGGTGCCGGCAAACACCAACCTCTTCTTCGCCGGCGCCACCGCCGACTGGGAACAGCAATACTACCGCGCCGAACACGCCGTGGACCGCAATCCCAAGACCGGCTGGGCGATCGGACCGAAGTTTGGCGAACGCCACTTCCTCATCGCGCACCTGCAGGAACCCGCCGGCTTCAAGGGCGGCAGCAAGCTCTCGTTCAAGTTCGAGCACTACCACGGCAACAGCCATTGCATCGGCCGTTTCCGCCTCTCCGTCACCACCGAGAAAGATCTCGCCGCGCTCTGGCCGGTTTCCGCCGACGTGCGCGCCGCGGTGGCCGCCGTGCCCGCCAGCCGCACGCCCGAGCAGACCAAGCTCATCGCCGCCACCCAGCGGGCTTCGTCCGCAACCCTTCGCGGTCTGGAAGGCAAACTCTTCCGGCTCGAACAAAAGCAGAAGCAGCTCGCCGCACAGAAGTTCACCTCGCTGGTCATGCAGGAACGCGGTGAGCCCAAACCACGCGACACCTACATCCACCTGCGCGGTGACTTCCTGACCCCGGGCAAAGCCGTGACCGCGGGCGTTCCAGCCGCCTTCCCCGCCCTGGCCGTGAACGAACCGGGCAACCGGCTTGCCCTCGCTAGGTGGCTGGTGGACCCGGCCAACCCGCTCACCGCGCGCGTGACGGTGAACCGCTTCTGGGAACGCTGCTTCGGCACCGGCCTCGTGAAGACCAGTGAGGACTTCGGCCGCCAAGGCGAGGCGCCGTCGCATCCCGAACTGCTCGACTGGCTAGCCTCGGAGTTCATTCGCACCGGCTGGGACGTAAAGGCCATGCAGAAGCTGCTGCTCACGTCGGCTACTTACCGCCAGAACGCCGCTACCGACGCCAAGCGACTGGAGAAGGACTTCTACAACCGCCTGCTCGCGCGCGGACCGCGCTTCCGCATGGACGGCGAAATGATCCGCGACCACGCGCTCGCCGTGAGCGGCCTGCTGAATCCCAAACTCGGCGGCCCCAGCGTCTATCCCGTGCAGGTGCCAAACCTGTGGAAGGAAATCGGCTTCCTGCGGCCCGAAATCGGCATGGACGAATGGCCGGTGAGCGAGGGACCAGACCTGTATCGGCGGGGCCTCTACACCTTCTGGCGCCGCGTCTGCACCTACCCGACCTTCGCCACCTTCGACGCGCCGAGCCGCGAGGTCTGCGTCGCCCGCCGGCCGCGCACCAATACGCCGTTGCAGGCGCTCGCCGCGCTCAACGATCCCACGCTGCTCGAAGCCGCCCGGGTCTTCGCCCAGCGCATCCTCACCGAAGGCGGCCCAGACGACGCGGCCCGGGTCGAGTTCGCCTTCCGCACCTGCCTCGGCCGCACGCCGACGAAGGAGGAAGCCAAGCGCCTGCTCGCCTACGTGCGGCAACAGCAGAGCAGCTTCAGCCGCGACGCGAAGTCCGCCGCCGAACTAGTCAACGTCGGCTCCGCCGATCGCTCCGCCTCGCTCGACGAACGCAAGCTCGCCGCCTGGATGATGCTGGCCAACGTGCTGTTCAACTTGGATGAGGCGCTCACCAAGGGATGAGCCACTGAGCATTGAACCCTACCCCTTTCCCCGAGACGCCATGAACTCCCTCCCCTCGCCCGTCCTCGACTCGCTCCGCGCCACCACCCGCCGCCGGTTCCTCCAGCAGTGTGGCACCGGCATGGGCGCGCTCGCGCTCAATTCGCTGTTGAACGACAAACTGTTCGCCGCCGACCGCGGGTTGCCAATTCTTGGCCAACCGCACTTCGCGCCCAAGGCCAAGAACATCATCTACCTCTTCCAGTCCGGCGGACCGTCGCACCTCGACCTGTTCGACCCGAAACCGGAACTCCAGAAGCGCAACGGCCAGCAGGTGCCCGAAGAACTGGTGAAGAACATCCGCCTCGCGCAGATCGGCAAGGAGGCCAAGCTGCTCGCCTCGCCCTACAAGTTCGCCCAATACGGCAAATCCGGCATGTGGCTCAGCGAATTGATGCCGCACCTTCAGACGATCGTGGACGACGTCTGCTTCGTGCAGGGCTTCCACTCGGAGGCGTTCAACCACGATCCGGCGACGATCTTCATGAACACCGGCGCGCAACTCGCCGGCCGCCCGGGCATGGGCTCGTGGTTCAGCTACGGCCTCGGCAGCGAAAACAAGGATCTGCCCGCCTTCGTGGTGCTGATGACCGGCGTGGGCCAACCCCTCACCAACGCCGCGTGGGGCAGCGGTTTCCTGCCCACCATGCACCAGGGCGTGACGCTCCGGTCGCAGGGGGATCCCGTGCTCTTTGTCAGCAATCCGCCCGGACTGGGCAGCCAACGCCGACGGCAGTCTCTGGACACCCTCAAGGATCTGAACCAGCTGCGTTACGACACGTTGCAGGATCCCGAAATCCAGACCCGTATCGCCTCCTACGAACTCGCCTACCGCATGCAAACAAGCGTGCCCGAGGTGATGGACATCTCAAAAGAAACCCCGAAAACCCAAGAAACCTACGGCACCACGCCAGGCCGTGCGTCGTTCGCCAACAATTGCCTGCTCGCCCGCCGGTTGGTGGAACGCGGCGTCCGCTTCGTGCAGCTTTACCACCGCGGCTGGGACCATCACGGCGGTCCCGACGGCAACCTCGTCTTCGACCTCAAGCAGCGCTGCGCCGAAACCGACCAACCCGCCGTCGCGCTCATCAAAGACCTCAAGGAACGTGGCCTTCTCGACGAGACGCTCGTGCTCTGGGGCGGTGAATTCGGCCGGACTCCCATGATGCAGGGCGCACTCAAGCCCGACCAAATTGGGCGCGACCATCATCCGCACGGTTACACGATTTGGATGGCGGGGGGCGGGATCAAGCCCGGCACCGTTTACGGACGGACGGACGAATTCGGCTTCTACGCGGTCGAAAACAAGGTTCACGTCCACGATCTACACGCGACGATCCTGCACCTCTTCGGCCTTGATCACCTGCGCCTCACCTACCGTTTCCAAGGTCGCGACTTCCGCCTCACGGATGTGCATGGCGAGGTGATGAAGGGGATTTTGGCGTAACGGATCGCCAACCCACCTCGGACCAAGACGACGCACCTCAAGCGGTGGTCGAATTGCCCCACTGAAATCCGCCCACCGCGGCTTTCGTTGAGCCACGGGTTTACCGCGGCCCGGGTCGATCCGCGATGATCGAGACCAGCACCGAGTGGTCGCCAAGATCGAAGGCGATGGCCGACCAACCGGCGGGCAAGCCTCGGTCGCTGGGTTTCCACGTCTGCCCGAGGTCATCATAGCGCATCAGGCTGGCCGGCCCCCGCGTGCCGATGAGCACGGTGGGGCCGCGACTGCCCAGGCACCAGGTCGGCGCCTGTTCCGGCAGGCCGGCGCTGGAGTTGAGCCAGGTTTCGCCCCCGTCTCGGGACGTGAACACGCCGCCGGGATTGCGCCCGGCAAAGAGCACTCCGGCGGCGGAAACCAGCCGCAACGGATGCTCTTCCGCGGTCGCCCGCCACGTTTTTACCGCAGGCTCAAGCCGGTAAACTCCCTGCGCGTAGAGGGCCGCAAACACGGTGTCGCCCTGCACGGCCATTTGGAAAACCTGCGCCTGCGCCGGCAATCCTTGGCTCAGATCTTCCCACCGCAGCGACGGCTCGTGCAAAATCCAGACGCCGTGCTGATCAGTGCCGGCGACGAGCCGCCCGTTGACCACGGCCAAACTCAGGATTTTGGTTTTGGCCAGTTCACTGCCCACTAAGCTCCACGAGTGGCCATGATCGACCGAGGCCCAGACGCCTTGCGTGGTGGCGCAATAGACGCGCCCGCCGTTGACCGCAAAGTCGAACCCCTTGGACGTTTCCGGCACGCCCCGCAGCGGGCGCGTCCACGTTTTCCCGTCGTCCGCCGAAACGAAGAGCCCGCGTTCGGTGCCAGCGAGGCGATTGCCGGCGATTTCGCCCAGCGCGTCCGTGCGTAGATCGGCCGGAATTCCGCGGCCGACGGGCGACCACGAATGGCCGTCGTCAGTCGAGCGGTAGAGGCCAAAGGTGTCCCCCGCAGCCACCCCGATCACCACCCAAAACGTGCCGAGGAGCCAATGAGTCAGAAGCTGGCGTAACATGTTCGGAAAGGAGAGCAACGGAACGCCTTGGCGTTCAAAACTCGTCCCGCGCTGGAGGACTGACGGCGCGTCCTACCGGCTCATTGGGGACGGGCTTCTTCCAAATGGGGACGACCCGTTTCATTTCATCAATCAGCCACTGGCAGGCGGCAAACGCTTCGCCACGGTGAGGCGCCACGACTTCAACCCACAAGCTGGCTTCATTGACCTTCACCACGCCCAACCGGTGAACTAAGCGCAACGATTCCACGGTCGGCCAGCGAGCGGCCAGTTGGTCGAACAGTTGGTGAAACTGGTGTTCAGCCATCGCGCCAAAGGCTTCGTAAGCAATCGCGCTGATCGGGGCCCCCGCTTCACTGCCACGCACCACGCCGCTGAACGAAATCGCCGCGCCCATACCGGCGCCCATTTGCCGGGCAGCCACGAGGGCGGGTTCGTCAATCGGGTCGGTGGTCAGCAGTAAAAGGCGTTTCACAGCGGCATGGGTTGGAGTGCAAAAAGCTCGGGCCAATCAGTCCCGCTAGCCGCCCTGCACCGGCGGGAAGAGGGAGACTTCATCGCCGGGTTGCAACGGGTAGTCCGCCCTTTGGTAGTCCACCCCCACGGCGATCAGGGTCGATTTGCGCAGGCCCGCAAGCTTGGGTTGAACCCGATAAACGGCGTCTAACAACTGGGCAATCGAGCTGCCGACGGGCAGCTCAATTTCGAGCCGGGCCGTGCCCGCGAGGTCGCGAAAATACGACCACAGATGCACGGTCACACGCACGTGGGTTCGGAGTAAACGTGGGGTTTGAGCACGCCCACGAACGGCAAGTTGCGATACCGCTCGTCGTAGTCGAGACCGTAACCCACGACGAACAGGTTCGGGATTTCGAAGCCGATGTAGTCCGCCTCAAACTGCCCGGTGCGGCGCTCCGGCTTGTCGAGCAGCACGCAGGTTTTCAAGCTGGCCGGGCCCAGTTCACTCAGCTTGGCGGTGACGGACCGGAGGGTCTTGCCGGTGTCGAGAATATCATCGACGACGAGCACATGGCGGCCCCGGATGCTGAGCTTTAGCTCCTTGGTGTAAACCAGTTGGCCGGATTCGGTGCCACTGCCGTAGCTGGAAACGCCCATGAAATCGAGCCGCAGCGGAAATTCCAACCGGCGCATGAGGTCAGCGAGGAACATGACCGTGCCACTGAGCAGCGCCACAATCACGGTGTCGCGGCCGGCGTAGTCGGCGGTGATCTTTCGGGCGAGCTCGTGGATGCGTTCCTGAAGTTGGTCGGCGGGGATAAGCACCGCATCCACCTCGCCCGCGTGCGGCGGCGGAACCGGCAGATCGGCAACTTCAATGCGGCTGGCGGGGGGCAGAATCATCATTGGGGAGGCGGCTTAACGGACGTCGCAAGCTCGCGCCGTAATTCGTCGGCGACTTTCGAGCGCGGGTCAATGTCGAGCCCAAGTTGCCACGCTTCTAGGGCGCGGGCCGGCAATTCCCATTTGAGCCAAGCGCGGCCATAATAGAGCAGCACATATTGGCGGAACTCGGCTTCGAATTCACCCCGATCCACCCGTTCCCGCAACCACTTGAAGTCGGCCTCGACGATTGACCGGCGATCGAACATGTCCGGCAGAAACAAGTTGTTCACCGCGCGGGTAAACCGGGCGTTGTGATCTCCGGGCGCATCCGCCAACGCCAAATCCATGAGCGCGAGCCCTTCGCGCACCCGTTTGATCTTGGTGCCGGGCCAGAACGCTTCTCGGGCGGTCAGCACCGTCGTGCTACCGAGCAGGGCGCGGCCAAAGGCATGCTTCGGATCCACGGCCAGTAAGCGCTCCAAGTAAGAACGCGCCTGCGCGGTGTGAAACGCGGCATCCTTCAAGCCCAGCGTCGACTCGTTGTGATGGAGTTTGGCGATCTGGACCAACACTTGAGTGTTGGTGGGGGTCGCGACCAACTGGCGTTCAAGCTCGCCGAGGGGAGAATTGGCCGCTCCTTCCGGCATCGTCGCCCACGTCAAAAACGCCACGAGCCACATCGCGGCGAGCCTAAACCAACGCTGCCAAATATTCGCGTTCACACCCACAATGGAACCCTCGTTTCAGGGGGTGTTCAAATGTGTTTCGAGTCGTCGTGATCCTTCTGCGTGTAGCCGGATTCCTGCCGCTTGAAGTTTACTTCGTTCTTCTTCACGTAGGCTTGGAACACGTCATCGGCGCTCATGCCCAGCACTTGGGCGATGGAGATCAGGAAATGAAACAGGTCCACGACTTCGACGCGGGCATTCTGCTCATCGAATTTTTGATACTTGGCCCACCACTTCCACGGCACACTGTCGGTAAGTTCCGCCATTTCCTGTGACATCGCGCGACAGTAGTTCAGCACCCACTTGGTCTTCTCAGCCTCGTCCATCGTGTCGGTGACGACGCCGATGCGTTCGTTGAGTGCTTTCTGCATACGAAATAGTTCGCGGAGCTGATCAGGAGTCTGCATGGGCGCGGAGGTTGGCGGGTGAACCGGGTGGGGCAAGGCTGGAATCATTGAGCAACCGGGCGCCGGCGGGTGAAGTAGCCGAGGCGTGGCTGGGCCCAAACCCACCCGGCGCTTCAGCAGCCGACGGTCAGTAGTCGTAAAGCCCGCTGTCTTGGGCGTAGGCCCCGCCTCCGGCTCCACCGGGGCCACCTTCACCGCCCATGAAATCGCCGAGCACGTCCCCCATGTCGGCCTCGATCCTCTCGGGATCTTCGCCGGCTTCGAGGCGCTTGATAGCGGTCTCCATCTCCTTGGGCATGGTGCCTGCAGGCATCAGGTCCTTCATCTTGCGGAGCATGTGGGCCATGTGTTTCGGGTTGTTTTCGTCGAGCTCGGTCATGTCGCGCTCCATCTCGGCCATGGCGCGTTCCACCCGCGGATCGTCGAGGTCGGGCAGCGGCGGACCGGCTTCGCCCTCGGGCTTGGCGGCGGGTTCGGCCATGCCCTTGATCATCGCAAAACGGCTAATCTCCTTGCTGAGCTTCTTGCAACCGCACTTGGGGCAAATGGGTGAGTGCGATGGATTCACCCGCTTGGACAGGAAGCTGTAGATCCGCCGGCATTTCGGGCAGGCAAATTCGTAGATCGGCATGGCGGGGAGTCTTCGAGCTACTGTGCAGCCGTCAAGGCGCGGCGAAGCGGAGTTCCGTCGCATCGCGGTGGCGGCTACTGGGCCTCCCCGATCGCGCCGACATACCGGCCAAGCCAGTAGCCCAGCAGGAACTCGTCGCCCGGGAAGTCGGTGGTGTCGTCGCCGTGGTCGAGGATGAAGGGCTGCGTATTGATACGCGCAATGAAGCGTTCGCCGGGCGGCAGCAGTTCCCTGAGTTCACGGCCCATGAAGTTCGGCTCCAGCTTCGTGAGGTCCTGACGGTGCGAATTGCTCATGCGCCAGGCGATGGTGTCGAGCGGCGTGCCGCGCAGGGTCCACACGGCGCCGGCCGCATCAACCTCCTTCGCCCCGCACGCGGCGAAGATAAAGTTGAAGATCGGATACCGCTCCGCCTTTTCGAAGTCCCAGTGGTCGGCCACGGCGGCGAGATACTTCGCGCGCAGCTCGTCGGTGAAGGCGAAGCGGACGAGCGTCCAGTAGTTAAAAAAGGCGAGTTCGTCGTCGCTGTGGTTCCACTCGTTGCCCATGTCGTTTTCTCGGAACACATAGCCCTTCGTAGGTGCGATGAGCTTCATCGAGCTGAGCAGGTTCGTCAGGTAACCCTGCTTTTCGAACAGCTCGTAGGCCTTGGCGCGGTAGGCTTGCTTGCCGGTCATACGGTAGGCGAGTTGGAGCCCAGCGACGATCTCGGCGGAGTTCAGCCGGCGGTCGTGGATGCTGGGCGGGAACCAGTTCACGTAGTCCGGATGCCAGCGGCCCCAGAGCGTGGGTTCGCCGTCCACGTCCACAAGGTAGAGGTTGTGGCGGAGGATATGGTCGATCACTGCGACCCAGTTGGTCGCCACGCGGGCACGCTCGGTGGCGTTGGTGGCGACGAGTTCCCACATGACCGCGTGCGCGAAACCCTGCGCCTGCATCTCGTCGCTGCTGGTGTGGCCCTTCCATTCCCAGCCGGGATCGGGCGCGTCGCGCCAGCGGTCGGGGTCGGAGAACTTGAAACCGCGGCGCTCGAAGGTGCGGGCGGGGAACCCGGTGTGGGTGTGGATGCTCTGAAGCCGTTCCAGCGCACCGAAGGATTCCCAGGCCTGCCGACGTGTCTCATCCTCGCGCGTGACGGCGTAACGCGCCGCGAGCGAACCGAGGTAGTAACTCGTCCAGCCGCCATCGTTGTCGGTGTCGATCATCTCACTGGACGTGATGTCGCCGGGCACGAGCAGGCGGCGTTCGGCGGTGAAGCCGTAGCGCATATTGCGCGAGCGAATCTTGCGGTGGAACCAGTCGGCCTTGGCCGCCAGCGTGGTCTGGCGGAACTCGATCTTGTTCAGGCCCGTCTGCGTGAGCACCCAGAGATGTCCCTCGCGGTCGGTGGCGAGGTCCACGACGTGGTCGTCGCGCAGCCAGCGTTTGCCGGCGTAGTAACGGAACCGCGGCGGTTCGATGCCGGGTGCGGACGGTGTGGCGTAGCGGGAGTTCGTGCCGTCGCGCTCGAAGAACGCGCCGCGGGTGGTGCCAACCCAGAGGCCGCCCTCGACCTCCTGTAAGACGGTAAGGTTCGTAGCGGGGAGTTGGTTCCGGAGAGTGAGGTTCTCAAAAGCCCGTGGTCGCTGACCGACCCAGAACCCTTGCTCCGTAGCGGCAATGATCTCGTTACTGCGGTAAAGGTAGCCACGTGCCTTCAAGTTACCGGGCGGCAATCCCCAATCCTTCGCCATCACACTCGGCGAAAAACCCAGGTTCCTGACTTCCTTGTTTTGCGAATGGCTGGCTCCCGAAATGATTGCATCGCCCGTCTCGCCCGAAAGTCGGACATCTGTTCGATCCACGTTGATGGCGTTGAACTCGCCCCGCCTTACCCGTCCCGTTTCCTTGCCATTCTTCCCGTTCGACAGCCACCGGTCCTCGAACAGGTAGTAGAGGTCGCCTTCCGGCGACACCGTGATGTCGAGCGGCACCTTGCCCGCCAGCGGCCGGTAGCTGCGGTCCAGCGCCAGCGTGTCGTCGAAGACGCGGGCAACGCCCTTGTCCGTGAGCACATAGACGACGTTCTCCTTGTCCACGCAGAGCTTCCTGAACCCCGCGTGGGTCAGCTCCGGCGCGTGGCGGATTCGCACCGACACGTCCTGCCAAAACGGTTCGTCGGGTATAGGCGCACCAGAGGTCCGGAACAAGGCCAGCAGCACGACCAGCAGCGCCCACCGGCAGTGGCCCCAAAACAGAACGATCACGCCGAGAGACAACCACCAAGATCACTCCGGCGAAAGCCTCTGCAGCAAAAAGCGGGGTTTAGCCGAGCCCAAAACGAATTTCCCGTTGCGGCGACCTAAGCACTACGAACCGTCCAAACCGGAAATGTCGCTCACCTGATGCTTCAGCCGCAGGGAAAGTGGTCGCTCCGAAAAATCTCGTTCGCTTCCAGCTTCATTCGCCTCCGGCCTTGCGTCATGCTCTCAGCGTGCCGTCCGAGGCGATCTTAATTACTCTGCTACTCCTGCTGCTCGCCATGGGCAGCTTTTTCTTTGCGGCGGCGGAAACCGCACTTTTCTCCCTTGGGCAATGGCGATTGCGGCGCTTAAGCGGGGCGGCCGGCAATCAGGCCGCGACGGTCACCCGCCTGCTGGCCAAGCCAGAGGATCTGCTTTCGGCGATCGTGTTGGGTAACACGCTGACCAACGCGTTCGTAGTCATCGTCGGCGTGATCGCGGTATTGGATTCCGGATTTCCCCATTGGGTAATGATCACCGGACTGTTTGTCGTCCTCCTGCTTTTCTGCGAAGTAACGCCCAAGGCCCTAGCGGTTCGGGATCCAGAAAAATGGGCCCTCCGCTGTGCGCTCCCGTTGGCATTTGTCGTGCAAATCACCGGTCCCCTGCACCGCGCCGGCCAACGGCTGATCTTCAAGGTGCTGACGCGCCTGACCCCAGCCGTGATCAAACCCTTGGCCAACGACGCCAGCGATGAAGTAGCCGACTTGGTCCAAATCGCTCACCAACAGGGCACCCTCGCTGAGGGGGAGAAGGAGATCATCCTCCAAATCCTATCGCTCGACCGACGGACAGCAGCTGATGTCATGCGCCCGAGAGCACAAATGTTCATGCTGTCGGATGATTTGACGCCGGCGGAGCTGGCCGCCGCCGCTCGCCGGGCGCGCCATCATCGGATTCCGCTCTACGACGAGTCGCCTGACACCGTGGTCGCGGTGCTGAACACGCGCATCTTTCTTCTGAACTCCGACTCTGGTTTAGATGAAGCTTTAGAATTTCCCTCCTTCGTGCCCGAGAGCATGAATCTCCTCCTGCTCTTTGAAGCGCTGCAACGCCAACAGCGAGGGTTAGCCATCGTGCTAGATGAATTCGGCACCACCACCGGGCTGGTGACGTTGGAGGATATCCTCGAAGCCGTAATCGGAAAAATCCGCGGCGAAGGGGAAGCAGAAGGCTTCGTCATGGAAAAACTGGGGCCGGGCCGCTGGCGAGTGAACGGCGTGATGCGCCTCGACGACTTTCGTCGAGAATTTCCTGATTTGGGCGAAGTCGCCGACGTCGACACCTTGGGCGGATTAGTCTCGAAACTGGCCGAAGTCGTGCCCGAAACCGGTGAATCGTTCAATTTCCGCGGCCTAAAGCTAACCGTGCTCACTGCGGACGAGCGCCGGGTCCGGGAATTGTTGGTCGAGACGAAAGGCGGCCTCGCATGAGCGTTTCTTGGTTGCACTGGGGTGCTGTCGGAACTTGGTTTATACTGTCAGCCTTCCTGTCCGGGATGGAGGCGGGCGTGATGGCCATCAGTCGATTACGAATTCGGCATCAGGCCCGACTAGGACATGGCGGCGCCCGGACATTGCTGCGTTACCTTGATGCGCCGGAGAACTTTTTGTGGACGATTTTGGTGGGCAACACCGTAGCAAACTTTGCCTTGGTAGCCCTGCTCGCCGTTGACCTTCAGGCACAGTTCGGCGACCGCCCGGCAATTAAGTGGCCACTGCTACTAACGCTGGGAGTCGTGCTGTATCTCTTCGGCGATCTATTGGCCAAAGCACTCTTTCGCAAGTTTCCTAACCGGCTAACCCTGCGCCTAGTGCCCGTGTTTCAGGTGGTGCATTTTGCGCTAGCCCCGCTCGTGACGGCCGTCGAACACTTTGCCGGCTTATTGCTAAAATTGACCGGCGGGGCAGCACTTTCAGGACATCTTTTTGGCAACCGCGACGAACTGCGGGCACTCATGTTAGAGTCCAGCAACCGGCTGGGTGCAACCGAGCGGACCCTGATTTCACGGGTGTTGGAATTGCAAAACCGGACCGTAAGCCACGTGGCCCGACCTTTAGATTTGGTAGATTCAGTGCAGTTGAATACTCCCATTAACGAGG